>CAJWET010000001.1 GCA_913031515.1 uncultured Acidimicrobiaceae bacterium
CGGTCGAATAGACGAACGAAGAGAAACAATAATTATCGGAGCGGTTGCCCCACCGTCGACCTCTTCGGCAATTGTTGCTGAAACTCTTTTCCCGCATGTTCTTTTTTCACCCTTATATGGAGCTACAGGACTCGCAGCACTTGTGCCAGCGAAGGAGTTTGTTGTAGAGCTTCGTCGTAAAGGAGTGAAAATTTTTGAGTTTGATGGAATCCCATCGCTCTAAAAATGTTTCAAGTTAATTTCGATAGAACTTCTTGATGGATGAGGCCATTGGTTGCTACCCAACCTTTGCTGTTTGCCAGTTTTGTTTCTCCAGACCAGGTGCTTATCGTTCCTCCACATTCTGGGATAATGGTCAGCATGGCGGCAACATCGTAGGTATACAAGGACGGGTCGATCATTGCTTCAATACGTCCTGTTCCGACAAGAAAATATCCGTATCCATCACCCCATGTGCGTATTTTTGCTCCACAGGATGTGATATTCATTAAAGCTTTTTCCGGCCACCAAGGTTGATCAAAACTACTGGATGAGATACAGCTTTCCTCTATTGAGTTCACCGAGGAAACAGTAGCTTGTTGTTCTCCCGTATAAGCTCCTAACCCTCGCCCAGCAATAAGTGATGTTTTTAGTGCAGGAAGGTGGATTATTCCAATAGCGGGTCCGTGTTCATCAAACATCGCTAACAGCGAACTGTATAAGGGAACTCCGCGAACAAACGAAGCAGTTCCATCAATGGGGTCTATGATCCATCTTCGAGAACTATTACCAACAGAATCTTCTGCTTCTTCTCCGATAATTGTGTCATTGGGGAACTCTTTACCTATTTCAGAACGAAGGAGTTCTTCTGCAGATCTATCAGCGTCCGTGACTTCAGTTCCATCTGGTTTGATATCCGTTATTAAATCAGATTTTTGAAACCAGTCCAAAGTTCGTTGAGCAGCTTCTTCTGCTACGCGACAAGCAAAAGAAAAAAGTTCTTTTTCAACAGGAGGAGTCACTTCATAAGCATACTTTCTAACGTTTAGCATTCTAAGAAATAAAACAAAACCTTGAAAACATTGGGGATTTAGATAGGACGTAGGTCTTAAAAAGGAAGTATTTGGAGCCCATGAGGGGAAAGCCGAAACGGCGTTTACTTACCTTATGACTTACTTAACCAAAATAGTTATCGCAATAATCATCGCAGCTGGAATTCTCTTTGTAGGGGTTGGAACTGCACTAGCACAAGAAACCGAACCTGCAGAAGAAGTAGTAATAGATCCGGTTGATCCCATCGTTTGTGGAGATCAAGGGGTACTTCAGCTTCTTTCTGCAGCTGGCCATAACGGGACAGCGAACGTAAAGCGCTTTAACCTTGACACCGGCAACTACGACAACATCGGATGGAGTATCAAGCAGCACGCAGCCCATAACTCGATGGGATACAGTTTCCGAGACTTTAACGGTGCTGCTATTAACCCAGTTGACTCCAAGGTCTATGGAGCGATTAAGGGACAGCACAACCAGCAGTCAAATAGGTACTTTGTTCGCTTCGATATCGATGGCGATTTTGAAATACTAGCCAAGATTGGTCCCTGGGTGGCAGCTGGCGCATTTGATCTGAGTGGTACTTGGTACGGACCCGCTGAGGTAGGAAGTGGGGGAGTGATCATCCCCGACCCAGCATCAATGGTTGGATATCCGACAATGGAAGCTTTTGCTGCAGCGGAGAAAACACCATTCTTTAAAGCAAACGAATTTACGTTCAATCAACCTCGAAATAATAAGAGCGCACACGACATTGTCATTGTTGAAGAAGCAGGGCAGAAACTGATGATCGGTATCTCTGACAGCGGAGTCATTCAAATAAAGGACCTTGTTACTGGAGTAGAGACAGAATTCGCTGGTCCCGTTGATGAAGGCGTAATCGCCGGTGGCGCTTACGGTGCAGCCTACAACTTCCAAAATGAGGTGTACGCCTCGAACAATGGCGGGAACGGAATGGTATGGATCGACTGGAGAAACGCCGACTACGAAAACCAGACTATCCGAGTTGTAAAAGTGTTTAACCGGACACAAAAGACCAATCGGAACGATGGACTGAACTGCATCACCGAAGCGTCACCGTTTGAGATACTGGGTTCTGGTAATAAGGATTCTGGTAATAAGGATTCTGGTGATGAGGATTCTGGTGATGAGGATTCTGGTGATGAGGATTCTGGTGATGAGGAGATAGAGAAAATTTTCTTTACTGACGATGAGAGTCAAGAAAATGGTGAAAGCCTTCCAGTAACCGGTGGCATGCACTTCATGATGATCTTCGTAGCTCTGGGATTCATGGTCCTCGGAGGCGCAACCTTCACCTTCAGAAAGGTCTGAGTTTTAAAGACACATATATTCAAACAATTCGCCTAGCCGAAGGCTCCACCTTCTCGCAGCTCCTGAATGGCACTATCTTCATACCCAAGAACCTCAGAAAGAATTTGTTCTGTATGTTCCCCGACCGTTGGAGCCATCGATGGGATGCTTTGTTCTTCGCCGATGACATTAACTGGAAGCGGGAGCTGTTCCGCCCCTAAGGCTTCTATTGGATAGAAGGGTAACCGATGTTGGAATTGGGGATCATCTGGAGCAGTTTTTGAGTCATAAACAGGGGCGATCGGGGTGTTGTGATCTTCGCTAAAATCCAACCACTCCTTACTACTTCTTTGGTTGAAAATGTCTTGCAGGTCCTTTTGTAGTTCGGTGTTTCCCTTAGCATGATCTGCATATTTTGAGCCAGGCCATTTTTCAAACAAATCCATACGTCCAACTCCGCTGCAGAAATTTTTCCAGAAAGCCTGTTCAGAAGCCATGAACAGGATATGACCATCGCTTGAAGCGTAAATCTGGTATCTCACGCCTTCCCACATTCCGGCAAGCCCAGGGGGACGGCGTTCATAATCATCGGAAGGATTTCCAGTTACTTCATCTTCTGGCCGTTCGTATGCTCGCCAGGTCTCTATCCGATACCAGTCCATGTAAGCGGCTGCATCAGATTGGGCGAGTTCCAACTGGCATCCAATTCCTGATTCCTTAGCGCGAGTTATTCCTGCCAGCAAGGCAAAGGCCCCCAGCATCGGCCCAACATTGATACCCACATTCGGCATATCTCTTGGAATACGTGTGAAACCTTCCTCATCGACAGCTGGAGCTATAAGGCCCGCCCACGTGTCGTAGGCAATTCCATGGCTTGGCATATTCTGGTAGGGACCGGTCGCCCCGTAACCAGATAACGTGCAAAACACCAGTTTTGGGTTGAGTTTTTGCAACACATCATATCCCAGTCCAAGTTTTGCTAACGTTCCCGGACGCATCGCTTCAACGACAGCATCTGCCCCTGCAGCTAACTCTTTATAGATCTTTACACCTTCGTCGGTTTTCAAATCAAGAGTTATGCTGCGTTTCCCACGATGAGTATGTAAATGAAGCAAGGAAACGCCATTGATAATTGGCCATGTCATTTGACGGATATAGTCTCCTTGCGGTGGCTCAACTTTTATTACATCTGCGCCAAGATCAGAGAAGAAAGTAGAGATCAGGCCTGGCCCAAGAAGTGAACTTTCGATTATACGTACCCCAGCAAGCAGGGGAGAGGAACTCATCTTCAAAGACTCCTTTCTCAATAAAGTATATTCTACGGCTGAAATACGATCTCTCGGTTCTTTGATTTAATGAACTGGATTCTGAGGGTTTCTTGGCCACTAGACTTGGGGCCAAAAGATAAAAGCTAAAGATGATACGAGAAATCAACCCACAAGATATTGAGTCAGTACTTGCAATAAACAATGATGCCGTTCCTGCCGTAAATTCCCTTAATGTTAGTGAACTTCTCGACATTGTAGATATCTCACAGAAAACTTGGGTAGTTGAAGAGGAAGATACGATCGGAGGCGTGTTAATAGTAATTGGCCCCGGAGAGTCGTACCGGAGCACAAATTACAGCTGGTTAGATAGTCAATTCACAAACTTTTGTTATGTTGATCGGATCGTTATCGATCCAACTAATAAGAGGAAAGGATATGGACGGCTCTTGTACCTTGCTTTAGAGGAGCATGCTATCTACGTAGGTGCTGACGTGCTTCTTTGTGAAGTTAATGTTGAACCTGAGAATCCACAATCTTTGTCATTCCATGCATCGTTAGGATGGGTGCCGTTACAAGATCGAAAATATGGCCCTGGCAAAGTAGTTCGATACTTTCAAAAGTCTGTCTCTAGTTGATGTTAAGACAACTTCTGCGTGCCATGCTAGAAGGAAAGAATATGAAGGAACCCGACAAAAGGGGTTAATGAGCGATGCCGGCTTCAGAAAAAAAGATAACGAAAGGGACACAAACTTCAACCTTTGGTGTATCCAAAAGAGAGAATCATAATGCTAAAGACTTTTATGACCGGTTCCCCCCGCTAAAGCAGGATCAGGAACAACTTCCTGAAAAACCCAAAACCATAAATAAACTTTTTGTCGGAGATTCCAGACACATGGATGACGTGAATGATAACTCCGTTGCTTTAGTTGTAACCTCACCGCCCTATTACGTGGGAAAAGAATATGAACTTGAAATGGGAGAGAATGGGACACCTACGAATTATGTTGAGTACCTGCAGATGCTTTCCGAAGTTTTTAGAGAATGCTGGAGAGTTTTAGAACCAGGGGGACGTATCGCCGTGAACGTGGCAAATCTGGGAAGAAAACCTTACCGCTCTCTTGCAACAGACATTATTCGGATACTTCAGGATGATATTGGTTTTCTTCTCAGAGGTGAAATTATCTGGGTGAAGGCTGAGGGAGCATCTGGCAGTTGTGCGTGGGGTTCGTTCCAGTCAGCTTCCAACCCAGTTTTACGAGATGTGACGGAGAGAGTCGTCGTGGCTTCTAAACTTCGCCTGGATCGTTCTTTAAACCGAAAGCAGCGTGAAGCTGAAGGCCTCCCATACGTTGACACGATATCCAAGGAAGATTTCATGGCGTGGACGCTCGATACATGGCGTATCCAACCCGCTTCAGCGAAGAAAGTCGGTCACCCTGCTCCGTTCCCAATTGAGTTGCCACGTCGCCTTATTGAGCTATATTCCTATCAAAATGATCTCATCCTTGATCCTTTCTGTGGGGCAGGGACTACCGCAGTAGCAGCAAAACAAGTAGGGCGAAATTACATCGGATACGACATGGATTCGGAATACATTAACCTTGCGCAGGAACGTCTCAAGTCCTGAACGTCATCTGGTAGTTTGATGGAGTTTTTTTACTCAATCCACCCAATGACCCGCTGAACTAATAAATCGACAAAAGTTTGGTCGCTTCCTTGAAGTTCTGTATCAAATGCATCCCTACCCCCCACAAATCGGTGTGCAAGTAATAATTTTGTTAACCGAATGTCTTCCAATAACGTAGAAAACGGATAATCGGAAACACCAGCGGCACAAAGGACTTTGTGGTAGTGCTCCAACATTACGGTTTCTTCGGCTTTATGTTCCGGAGTAAGAGAAGTTGTAATAAAGTATGCAACGTCCCAACCTGGACGCCCCTTAGACAGGATTTGGTAATCGATCACTACCAAGCTTCCATCTGGCCGGTACAGGATGTTATCTAGCCGGTAATCTCCATGTAGTAGTGTCCACGGAGATTCCCCGAGAGGTTTGAGTAGCTTTGGTATATCTATTTGCGCTTGATCAAGTTGCCAAATTTTTTCCTCCTCGATCAAATTTCCAAAATGTGAAAGAAATTGATCCCTGTTTCTCCGATAGCTGGCTTGCCAGACTTTGGGTAGCCGGCTCATTGTCCAGACACGTGAAGAGATACCAACAGATTTTTCAGACATCCAATGCGTTGCATGGAATTCGGCTAAGGCGGTTAGAGCCACAATGGCGTCGTCTAGTGAACCACCCCCGACTTGACTAGGCGGCCGGGCGTCGACAATGTCCTCAATAATGAGGAGATACCGACGTAGACGGGGATTTTTTGATGCGAGCTTTAAAAATTGGACTGTTACCCAACTGACCCCGCCTATAGGAAGGTAAGTAAAGAGAAATTCAACAAGTTTGTCTAGCCAAGGTGTCGGATCATCGTCCATAGCTGAATAAAACAGCTTTGGCATTGGCAAACCCATCGTCCCACTTAATTTTTGATATGCAAGAATTTCCCGTTCATACAATTGCATCCCTTCCCCAAGCCCTCGATTTGCTGGGATAGAGGAGGGTACTTTAATGATCACCGATGGCGGAAGATCTGGACGGTTCGCATCCCAAGAAAGGTGGCAGCGGTAGACTTCGCCAACAAAGCCAACACCGGTCCCTATAATTTCAAGGTCTACTTCAAGGACAGCAGCCCCAAATTGTTCCTGCAGACAGTCAGAAAACCAATCAGCGGTAAATTCGTTACCCTCCTGTGGGATGTATGGTGCTTGTGTTTTCGACATAGTCCCCTGCTAGTTCTCCAAACAAGATTGCCAGAACTGTCAGAAAAGCACAATCTAGACATTTCTTTCAACTGAAGTGAGAACTTTTTTGATGCATTAGATTTAAAGAGAAGCAGCTTTGCCATTAACCCCATGAACAAAAGACAAACCTTCCCGATCTCCACTCCTCCTATTATTGGTACCTTGAATGAAGGATCGCTTCATGCATCATTAAAACAATATGTTGCACAACCAGGTGACAAGTTCGAAGTTCCCATCGAGGGATTCGTCATAGACATTGTCCGAGAAAAAAAACAAGAGACGATCTTGGTAGAGATACAAACAACGTCGTTCGCTTCAATGCGAAAGAAACTCTCCCATCTTCTTCAGAATTACCCGATTCGCATCATTTACCCAGTTGCTGTAGAAGCTCTCCTCGTGAAACCCGATCAGAAACCAAGAAAGTCCCCGAAAAAGGGAACGGCGCTTTCTATCTTTGAAGAACTTGTTTCTATCCCCGAGTTCATCTCTGAACCAAACCTGAGTTTCGAGGTGATGAATGTTTCAGTGAAAAAAATTCAAGAGTATGACCCATCGATGCGAAGAAGACGGGGAGGATACCGGACGGTGAATACTGAACTATCTGAAGTCTATTCCATCCAGAAGTTTGAAGGAGTTGAAGATTTTCTTAATCTATTGCCCAAAGGACTCCCGGAAGTTTTCACAACTTCTGATATTGCCACTCTTGGAAAAATTCCAAGACAAAAAGCTCAACAAATGGCATATTGCTTCCGTAAAGCTGGCGTGATTCTTGAACTCGACCACACCAAAGAAGGAAAGCATTACGAAATCATCAACTAGAGAATTCTTGGGGATGAAACTAGATGTTAAACGCTGCTGAAGCATCAATATCAACAATGTGGTTAAAGGTTCTAGTAACATACGCTTCGGCCATAGCAGCACCTCGTTCATTTCCAGTATCAAATGACCCTATTAAAGACATGCCGCCAGCGGTGTAATACAAGGCAGCCAGTTGATAGTGGGTAACAGCGTCATCCCAGGAATACGAAATATTTTGATCTTGTAGGAGTTCTAACCAAAGCCGCAAATACCGTTCCCAATTCTCTACTGCTAATTCTCTTGGCACACTTGTTCCTATTAAATATGCAATGTCATTGACCCCTCGTGACTTTGAACAGAGTTGAAAATCGATTAACGCTAGATCTGAGGATTCATCGTGAGGGAAAAACCAGTTATCTAGACGCGTATCAGAATGGGCAAACGTATGTGGTCCTCCGGCGAATAAATGCATAAGTTCTTCGAAACGAGGATCTAATTTTTTTGCAATTTCTATACTTTCTGCTGGCAATCGATCAGACCAGTCGCTTATCAATACTGGTAGGCCAGCTCGGAAAATACCAGGTACGGCCGCGATATAAGCGTCATCATTCTGTACTGGTAGCCAATCCAATCCAGATAGCGCAGCGTTTTCCCACCAATACGCATGGAACCCCGCAAGGGTTTTAATTGCGGCTTCAACCTGATCATTAGTAGCTCCTATAACCTGATCACCAACCGTATATTCAAGAGATAGATTTTCCATAAGAATTATGAAACGGCCATCTTCCCCCATATGTGTGTAGTAGCAATCGGGAATTCTTAAATTGGTAGATGGGGCAACCTGTTTGAAAAAATTAACTTCTCGTTGGTATATTCCCAAAGCTTGAGCAACGACGAGATTTTCCGGTTCAACGCATGGCATTTTTACCACTAATGAATCTGGATATATCCCCTCGTCGCTATAAGTCAGTGTTAGTAAAGCAATTTCACCAAAAATTCCTGTTCCTTCTCCAATGTCTTTCACGTCGATTCCGGTGACATTAACATTCTCGAACCGCTCCGACTTCTGAAGTGTTTTAGTCAACCAATCTGGGGTTATTGAAGAGGGGTTTAAAGGAATATCCATATTTCAATCCAATCAGAACAGGCTCTTAGGAACAGTCATCATAGTCTTCACCTTTGCATTCGAATGGGCAAATTCACTACAGCTTTGAGGCAAACCGTATCTCGACTGTTCAAGATGGTTACCCTAAAAGATGAAGAGTTAAAGGAAGCCCGTGTCTTTTATCAATAACCTCAAAAATGCTATTGGAAGAAAAGCTACGCCAGATCCTTTTGTTTCTGATTTAACTTCAGCACTATCGAAGGATCGAGTTCGATTTGACGCTACCCAACGGTTTCTTCACTCTCACGACGCATCTGTATTTGATGAAGGGAATGCTGGTCCAGTTTGTTTTCCTACATCTACACAGGAAGTTCAAGAGATCATGAAAATTGCAAAAACCCATGGCCGATCAATTGTTGCAAGGGGCGCAGGAACTGGACTTGCAGGTGGGGCGATTCCATTAGGAGCTCCAGCGGTTATAGCGATGACCAAGATGAACAAAATTCTTGAAGTAGATATTGATAATAGGATTGCATGGGTTGAACCTGGTGTTATCAATCTTGACCTTAGTAGTCACTTAGGGGTCGACGGGTACCATTTTGCTCCTGACCCCTCAAGTCAGCAAGTCTGTACCATTGGAGGTAACGTTGCAAATAACTCGGGAGGACCTCACTGTCTTGCATATGGCGTAACCGATGCCCATGTGCTCGCTCTAGAGGTTGTCCTCCCTGATGGGGAAGTAGCTGTTATCGGAGGCCTTGATCCTGAACCACTTGGCTTAGATTTGCGTGGAGCATTTATTGGTAGTGAAGGAACGATGGGGATTACTACAAAAATCGCAGTTCGAATTACTAAAAACCCTCCTGCTGTCGGAACCTTACTTCTGTCATTCTCATCCATGCGCGCTGCGGCTCAAACAGTGAGTGCAGTCATCGCCGCCGGCATCGTCCCCGCTGCCATGGAAGTGATGGATCAGCGTATTACAAAAGCTGTTGAAAGTTTTGTTGGTGCCGGATATCCAACTGATGCTGCGGCTGTTCTCCTTGTCGAAGTAGAAGGATTAACTGACGGAGTTGCCATAGAGGCATCTCGCATTCGAGATATTGGTTTCGAGCAAGGAGCAACAGGTATACGAGTAGCTGAAAGTGATCATGAACGTGAGCTGTTGTGGAAGGGGCGAAAAACTGCTTTTGGGGCCATTGCACAGATAGCGCCTGATTATTATCTTCACGACACCGTCGTTCCTCGATCGTCACTTGCTGATGTTCTCGAAAAGGTTGATGAAGTAGCTGAAAAATATGGACTTATTGTGATGAACGTTTTTCATGCAGGCGATGGGAACTTACACCCTCTTCTTCTCTTTGATGTGCGAGAAGAAGGAATGCTGGAAAAAGTCCATGCTGCAGGAGCAGAAATTATGAAAATCTCTCTTGAAGCAGGAGGAGTCCTTTCAGGAGAACATGGAATTGGCATTGAAAAACAGGCATACATGAATCAACTTTTCAGCGACGATGATCTTGATCACCAGAATCGGTTACGGTACGCTTTTGACCCCGATTGTCGTTCGAACCCTGGGAAAGTCCTTCCTTCGGGGCACTCGTGCGCTGATATACAGGCCTTAAAGAAAGTTCCGGAGGGAATATGGGGGTAAGCGACAACGCTAAAGCTGACCCTGTTCTGAGTAACTTTGCTCATGAGGTAGGGCCATCACAACCCATTGCTATTGAAGGGAAACGAACACGGTGGAATTTAAACGGTTCATTAGAGTCCGGAGCGAAAGTTCTTCCTGCTCCTTCAGGAATTGTGGAATATAAACCGGAAGAAATGATTGTAACTGTGCGTGCCGGAACCACAGTACAGGATCTAAATTCGCATCTTGCTTCACATCAACAACGTACGAGTCTGCCTGATCGAGGAGGAACGGTTGGGGGAGCTATCGCTGTAGGCCATAATGACCTACATCATTTAGGTAGAGGGCCCGTCCGCGATGCTGTCCTGCAGCTCCGATACATCTCTTCCGAAGGTCGTGTCATTACCTGTGGAGGTCCCGTAGTAAAGAATGTCACTGGGTTTAACCTTCATAAACTCATGGTTGGGTCGTATGGAACTTTAGGCCTCATTGCGGAGGCAACGTTAAGAACGAACCCCATCCCATCGGAACAAACTTGGGTGAAAACAACAATAGATCCCAAATTAATTCTCTCGATTCTTCTTCGTCCTTCTGCTGTCCTCTGGGATGGAACGGCAACTTGGGTACATCTTGAGGGGTATCTAGCAGATGTAGATGCTCAAAAGACAGCTCTTAGAAAATACGGAACTTTGCATGAGGAGGATAGTGCACCAGAACTTCCTGCATGCCGCTGGTCATTGCCACCCGCTGACCTATTTAATTTAGATTCGCTCAACATAGGAAGGTTTGTTGCTTCGATTGGTGTTGGCACCGTGTGGGCCGAACACCCTCAGCCGATAAGAACGCCTGATAAGGGTAAACAACTTATTGAAAAACGGATGAAACAACAATTCGACCCAGAAAACCGGTTAAATCCTGGCCGTCTCGTAGGTAACTGGACTTAATAATGAATTTAAACATCAGAGTCGAAGAACTTAATACGTGTGTGCATTGTGGGTTGTGTCTTCCGCATTGCCCTACTTTTCGTATAACCGGAGAAGAAGCTTTGTCCCCACGCGGGAGAATACGGCTGATGCAGGAAATCCAAACGAATGATAGATCAATTACTAAAGAAGCAGTCACCTCATTTGATACATGTATCCAATGCCGCGGATGTGAACCTGCATGCCCTAGTGGTGTGCCCTACGGTTCACTAATTGAGCAGGTAAGAAAAACACTTGTTGAAGAAAGGCATATTCTTCCGAGATGGCAGCAGATTCCGTTTCATATTCTTACACGCCCCCGACTTCTCCGGTTCTTTACGCGATTGCTGGTAGTCGCTAATAAGCTGCACTTAATTCCGAAACAGTTTGCTTTCCCGAAAAATATTCCACTCCGGAACAAGCCTCTCCGCCGGTCTGGAAATGACGTGTACCTCTTTACCGGTTGTGTTATGGATGCATGGCAGAGAGAAACCCATCGGTCAGCAAAGAGAGTTCTTGAACGTCTGGGATTTGGTGTTATCCCCACAGGAGATCGTATTCCATGCTGCGGAGCATTACACAACCATGCAGGGCTTGTTCAATCAGCAACAGAAATATCAGAAACTGTTATCCAGTCGTTATCGGATGACGAACTCCCAATACTTGTGGATTCAGCAGGTTGTGGAGCTGCCCTTAAGGAATACGGTCATCTTGTTGGTACAAACGAAGCTAAGCAGTTCAGTTCTCGGGTTTTCGATATTCATGAATGGGTTGCCGAGCATCTTGAAGCCCTTCCAGTCTCTCAGAAGCTTCCCATCACTGTAGTTGTCCAAGATCCATGTCACCTCCGACATGTTCAACGCGCACATGAAGCAGTCAGGTCAGTGCTCGAACCATTTGTCGATACTCTCGTCGATCTTAAAGATGACGGTTTATGTTGTGGAGCTGGAGGCGCTTTTTCTCTCTTTCAGCCCGCGCTAGCTTCTAAAGCTCGTGAAAGAAAGGTCGCTGAAATCAACGCACAACGCTACGACATTGTTGCAAGTGCCAACCCAGGATGCTTACTGTATCTTCAACAAGCCGGAATCAAGATTCAACATCCGATGGAGATCGTAGATAAAGCCCTTACTGCAAACTCGGATGTTTGAAAAGTCCTAGAAAGTGAGTGTCTTCGCTCTATGGGGTATCCTTAAATAGCCGGAAGAAAGTCGATCAAAGGGAAAAAATGGGAAGTATCGGAACTGGTGAACTCATTATCATTTTGATTGTGCTCCTCGCATTGTTTGGTGGGAAGAAAATACCTGGAGTTGCACGATCTCTCGGGAAGTCCCTCAATGAATTCAAAGCTGGATTGCGTGATGAACCATCAGCGCCAAATGAGAATTCCAGCTCTGAATCTGAAGACTAAACCTCTAGGCTTCAGGAATGACATTTTTTTCTCGAAGGTGATCTATATCTGTTTGATCGAAACCAAATTCATTTAAAACTTCAACGGTACTTTGACCCACATGGTCAGTTGACCAAGTTAGTGCAGGTTCTGTTGTCCCCCACCGGACAGGGGGTTTTGCCATTTTCATTAATCCCGCATCTGGATGTTCCCACTCGACAATGATTTCGTTATTAACTACCTGAGGATCCGTAAATACATCATCGATGGTATTGACCTGAGCTGCGGGGACTTCTTCATTATGAAGCTGCTCCATAATGTCATCTGTTGAGAAGTCCAGAAAAGCGTTGTGGAGTAGCTCTCCCAACGCTGTAAAATTATCGGATTCTAGACGTGTGGCCGGTTCTGCAAAACGAGGGTCCTCTAACCACTCTGGATGTCCTAATGCTCGACATAATCCTGAGAATTCTTTATCAGAAGCGAAAAAATACACGAGATGCCCATCAGCGGTTTGCTGCAATTTGTAGATCTGATAGATAAGAGCCCCAGGGACCACGTCTTCACCCCAGAGAGTGTGGCCCATAAATACGTCAGGCCACATCCAGTAAATTGCAGCGTCCAACATTGGAATCTCAAGATGTTGACCAGCAGCCTTACCGGTTGCTCGAGCAAATAAAGCTGCGCTTATTGCATTTGCCGTAGTGAGAGATGTCGTTTTATCGCAAACGATTGTCCGAATAAGGTCGGGAATAGGAATATCTTGGCTCTGTTGAATTGAAACAACTCCAGAAACAGATTGGATAATTGGATCGTAAACCCGCCAATCCCTGTATGGGCCGTCTGAACCAAATCCAGAAATTGAGACGTAAATAAGTTCAGGGTTAATTTCAAGTAGCGTGTCCGGACCTATTCCCATCCGGTCAACTGCGCCGGGCCGAAAATTTTGTACGAATACATCAGCGGAAGCAGCTATTTTCTTTAAAATAGAAACGCCTTCTTCTTGCGAAAGGTCAAGAGCAACGGATCGTTTCCCTCGGTTCACCGATGCGTACATAGCTGAAATATCTCCGACACGAAACCCTCCGATCCTCGTAATATCACCTATACCCAATGGTTCAATCTTGATTACATCAGCGCCGAGGTCAGCCAGCACCTGACAAGCCATAGGCCCAGAAATGACTGCCGACATATCAATTACCTTGATTCCCTCTAATGGCCCAGCCATAGATTCTCCTGTCTGTCACCGGTTCTGTGTAAGCGCGACTTTACAAGCTGATATGCGGTTAAACCAGTTCGGTTGCTCTTAACTTCTCAGGCAATGTCGGAAAGAAAACTCTGAATGGCTGACCCCACGTCAGAGGAATATTTTTGGTGGACTGAATGTCCTGCCCCGGAAACTATGACAGATGCTCTTACGTCCAAGTATTTTTCAAAAACTGCCATGGAGGCTGCAAATCGTTTGTCGTTCTCTCCAACAATGACCAGAACAGGAACGGTAATTTCTTCAAGAGAATCAATGACCCAAGAGTCAACATGTAATGCTGCTTCTTCGCTTCCTTCAGGAATATCCATCTTCTTTGCACCATCTCGAACAAAAGCATTCCACTGTTCTCGAGTTTCTTCTTTTCGGAACCCCGGACCCGCTGCTATCAATACCAACGCTTTAACTCGATCAGGATGCTGTAGACAAAAAGCTAATGACAAGTATCCGCCGAGCGAATGGCCGACTAGCACGACTGGGTCGTCTGCCATATCGACGATCTGGGTTAAGTCACCTAACGTGTGGTCTCTTGTGTAGTTTCCCGATGGGGGGGCATCCGATTCACCATGACCTCGAATACTCCATGCGATATTCCGAACACTTTCCCCGAGTGATTGGATTACTCCGTCCCAAGCAGTTCGATCATCCGCCCACCCGTGGGTATAGACAATAGGAATTCCCTCGCCTTTTTCAAAAATATCTAAATTTACCTGGTTCGGATCCATAAATGCATTTCTGGGTGTCGCGCTCTATCGACTTCTATAACTAGAGCGCTATTGTAACTCCATGTAGTCCTCAGGATTGATTTCTCGAGTCTGATCCCAGTATTCCAAGAGGGAAAAAGGCCAATTTTGAGTAATTTTCCCGCTCGGGTTTTTGTACCAACTATTAACTGACGATGCTCCCCACGCCATTTTCGCATTTCCATCGTCGATCATTACGTTGTATGCATCGTGGACCTCTTTCTTTACATCGAGGGCTGCAGCATTGGTCTCCAGTAGATAACGGATATAACGAGTGATGTAATGCACTTCACATTCGGAAAAATAAATAATGCTGCCATTAATCACTATGTTTGTATTAGGGCCGTACATAAAGAAAAAGTTTGGAAAATTTGGGCTGACAATTCCAAGGTACGCCTGTGCAACTCCATCCCATTGTTCGTGAAGATCTATCCCCCCCCTTCCAACTATCTTCATAGGTGTTAAGAACTCAGATGCTTTAAATCCAGTACCATAAATTAGGATGTCGGCTTCATGAAGTGTTCCATCTTCGGTCCGTAAACCTTGCTCAGTAATTTCAACTATTGGATCCGCGCACAAATCAACGTCTGGACGCTTTAAAGTAGTAGCCCACAAGCCATCGTCAATCACAAATCTTTTCGCCCCCATGGTGTAATCGGGAATGACTTTGTCTAAGAGGTCAGGGTGGTCAGTGAATTCACTTTCTAAATACAGACGTAACATAAAACCTAACTCATGATTGCTAGCGCTTACAGAGTTATCGCCTTTGGCATTCCACTGTGGGTCTACTTCTAACCGAGGTAAAAGCCCTTCATGGCTTCTCCAGAATAAATGCAACCGGAACCAGTTGTTGTAATAGGGAAGGTGGTCGAAACACCAGAGTAAGTTTTCTGGCAGTTCTTTTTGGTATTGGGGTCTTGGCATTAACCAGTTTGGGGTTCGTTGAAATACCGTAGTAGATGCAGCTATTTCGGCAACCCGAGGAATGAACTGGATAGCGCTACAACCAGTACCGATCACTGCAACACGCTTCCCTTCTAATTTCTCCTCATGATTCCACTGAGATGAATGCCAAGAAGGCCCTTCGAAAGATTCTCTACCAGAAATATCTGGATATGAAGGCCGGTTAAGTTGGCCAACAGCGCTGACAATACCATGGCAGTGAAAGATGTCTTCTCCCTGCTCAGATGTAAGCTCTAACGTCCATCGTCCGCTATCTTCATCCCATACAGCGGAGGAAACTTCTGTCGAGAAACGAATCTGATCACGTATTTCAAATTCATCTGCGCAGTCGTTGAAATATTGGAGGAGTACTTCTTGAGTTGAATGAAAGTGAGGCCAGTCATGCTTTTGCATGAAAGAGTAACAATAAACATGGTTAGATACGTCAACGCGACAACCCGGATAAGTATTCTCTAACCAAGTACCGCCTATAGCACAATTTTTTTCAAAGATAACAAAGTTCACTCCAGCCTGTTTAAGCCGATATGCGGCCAAGATGCCGGACATACCTGCGCCAATAATGGCCACGGTGAAATCACGATCAGGCGCAAATTCTTCCTTGGACCAGTCCGGCGCTCTTAGATCTTGATTCTCTGGAGCTAGCTCTTCGCTCAACATTTCCAAATATGACCCTTCGAGTTTAGTTCCGCAGGCCCATGACATAATCGTGCGAAGATCTTCGCCAGACAAAGCGCGACTTCTGGCTTCGCCGGCTCGAAGGCGCTTGATACCTTCCAAAGCGATTATTCGGCAAAGATCTTGCTCTTCTTGGCTCCATCCGCCTTGCTCTTCAAGTGACTTAGCCGGATCCAACCATAGATTCGCATCTAGTAAAGTTAAATCTCCTAATGCATATGCAAGAGCCGGAAGTAGCGGCGGAAGCTCTATTCCAGGGGAGGAGAGTATTGAAACGATCTCCTCATCAGATTCGCGGATTGGAAGAATATCTGGGGTAAATGACATAGTCGGTCCTTAACCAGAGATTAGTTGTGGTCAACAATATGTACCATTTCTCGTGTTCTTCTTAAGCAAGTTCATTTTTCTTCTTCAAGCAAGTTCATTTTTCCAACTAGATGATTTAGGATAAGTAGAGAGTTTCCGGGGGGCTATCAATGGGGCAGTTTATGCAAGCTGTAATACCGAAATTCCATAAGTTAGTTTCATTATGTAAACAACCGAGCCTTCGATTATCTGTTTTCTTCAATATTGTTACATTCGGGTTGTTGTGGTTAGGGTATTCTACGGTCCGCCGTTTTACATCTGACTCATGGCAAATAGCTCAGGAAAATGCTGTCCGGGTAGTTGATTTTCAAGAACGGATGGGCCTTCCGAGCGAGGTAGTTCTCCAAAAGCAAATCATTGATGTTGATTGGATGGTTCGTGTGGCGAATGTTTTTTACTTCGCTATGCATTTCCCTACCATGATCATCTTCCTTCTTTGGGCAATGTTCCAAAAACGTGAATGGATGGCTAGGATCCGGTTTGCTTTGATCAGTACAACAACTATTGGTCTTATTATCCACCTTGCCTTTCCTCTTGCTCCGCCAAGACTTACTGAAATATCTGGATTTGTTGACACTGCAAAAGTTTTTGGTCCGGACCCTTACAAGCTTGGAATTGCGAAAGCAGCTAACCAATATGCAGCAATGCCTTCATTGCACGTTGGTTGGGCTCTACTTCTCGCATTGGCGGTTCTTTCCATCACTAAAACCCGATATCGCTGGCTCATTTTGTTACATCCAGTTATTACTACAATCGTCGTTGTAATAACAGCGAATCACTGGTGGTTGGACATCTTTGTTGGAGCGATTCTTGGTTGGGCAGGTTGGATAGTTGCATCTAAATATCGACCCCTTTTAAAGCAGTCCAAGGATGAAGGTATGCCTGTATCAGAAGATAATCTAGCGGATCTGGAAACAACTGCTACTGAATGACGTCATTCGTGAGAAATCTATATTCCCATATCATGGTGTGGGGGACATTGAAACTCAGAAATAGCGTCGGCTCTCCTGTGGAGAAGATCGACGGTGTCATCAAGGTCTCTGCCGATAATAAATCGGCGTTCATGAACAGCTTGGACGACAAATGCTCCGAGTTCATCGAGGTCCGCTACTTTCACGTCACGCCCCGCTTTTTCTAGAAGGCTCTTCATCTCATCAAAAGTCATGGATTTTCTGCCTGTTCCACCCCGGACCCTTTGGAGTTCCGCAGGGCGATTCCTTTGCGAAGTGAAAAGACCTGTGTTCATTAGTCCTCCAGATGGATAAAACACAGAAGCCGCCATGTTTTTCGTTTCGCTTAAAAGCTGGTGATTTAACGCTTCTGTAAAGCAACTCACTGCCGCTTTACTTGATGCGTACACTGATGCCATAGGGACAGGGGCGAATCCGCCATCTCCAGAGGATGTATTAACGACATGTCCGGGTTCTCCCGATTCAATCATCTTTGGAACAAAGGAAATAACTCCATGAGCTGTTCCAAATACATTCACGCCAAAGCACCACTTCCAATCGTTTGGTTCGTTCTGCCAAGCTTTGCCTCCACCTCCTGAACCAACGCCAGCATTATTGAATAAAAGATTACATTTTCCGTGAGTGTCGAAAACATATTGAGATAATGCTTCAACAGAAGCTTCATCAGCTACATCGGTAAGAAAACTATCTACAGGCCCCATCGATGATAATTCCTTTACCGTTTCAGCAAGAATAGGTTCTTCAATGTCAGCAATAACAACAGACGCTCCATTGGAAAGCAGTGCTTTGACAATCCCTTTCCCTATACCATTTGCTCCTCCAGTAACAACAGCGAGCGAACCTTCAATGCTGATATTTTCTAGTTCGTTTCCCATCAGGCAACCTTCTGTATTTGGTTTAATGGGTTCATGCCCGGGCACCCTTTCGCGGTTTCTGGAATTTCTGAATAGGAGATGTGAGTTGAGACTTCTTCTTTTGTAGGGCAATAGCGTTCTGCTAGAGGCTTAAGAACTTCGAGATCAAATCCATATAATCTTGCGACATTTGTCGTCAATAATTTTATTACATGGTCTTGAGGTAGTTGAGCGAACGTAAGACGAAGATGCTCACGAGTGTGAGGATGTGAGCCTTCAATGTGTGGGTAATCTGAACCCCAAAGAATATTATCTACACCAATACCTTCGCACATGGGGGCTTCAGCGGGACGCAAAAAGCTTGCGCCAACATGGCACTGCCGTTGCCAATATTCACTGGGGGTTAAGCGCAAATGTTCGACGGCCATTCCCCCAAAGATTGACTCCGAACCATATTTCGAATATTTCATACGATGATAGAACGAATCAAGTTTCTTCAACGTGTCCGGAACCCAAGCGGTTCCGGTTTCAGTATTAATCCATTGCAATGAAGGATGGCGTTCGAATACGCCAGAAAACATAAGATGCCATAAGGCTCTTTGGGACCACCAGGAAACCTCAAGCATGAAGACTGCCAATGATGACGGGAAGTGATTTCCAAAATTCGGAGTTGCGCCTCCAGCATGGTGATTCAATGTCATATTGTTTGCAGCTGCAGCCGCCCAAATAGGTTCATAACTTGATGAATAAAGAGGTTCGAAAGGGGAATCAGGAGGTGCCCCCGGAACTAGGATGCCACCTCGGAGTCCGTTCTCTGCCGCCCATTCAATCTCAGCGACCGACCCTTCAACATCGCCGAGAAAAATTTGTGCAATTCCAGCACGTTGTGTTGGTGCCTGGTCAACGAAATCTTTTAACCAGCGATTATGAGCTCTAAGTCCAGCCCATCGATGATCAAAGTTGTCACTATAAGGGGGGGCCTCAAATTGGGTAGCTGCCTGAGGAGCGAAGGGAGGCTGCGTATTCGGGAAGAGAACAAAACCAACCACGCCATCTTTTTGTTGTTCTCGTAATCTACGTTCCGATGAGAAATTCCGATCGGCATCAAGCTCAGGGTCACCATCGATCCCGACATTACGAGTTGACCGTCCTTTTCCTGAAAATAATGCCTCTTGTTTTTCTGCAGCTTCTTCTGAGGCACTTACCCACTCTTCAAAATCGTCGTGGTATTTTTTCTCTAGGTATGGCTTGTATCCTCGGAGGTCAGCTCCACAATGGCTATCTGCAGATATCACAATATGGTGGTCAGTTTCTGGAAGGTCCATAGTCATATCTCGTTCCTTTCTCCTATTCCGGACTGAGAGCAGGAACAGCTAGTGTCCGCTCTCAGAGCCTTTCCATTCAATTCCATAGTCATCGAACCACCAGCGCCCATCACGCTTGGCTGTTGGGCTTGTGCGGAGTTCTGGATCTTGGTTTAACCCTGCTGGAGTTGGGCCAATTCGATTTGCTACCTCGTTCAATCCTTCTGTGTCGAGGTTGTAGCAGTTAATTGCATTCGACCCTAGAAGACGACGGGTGTCTTCAATAGAAACATCTTGAAAGTCCGTTCCTAAACGTTCTGCAGTATTTGGCCACGAGCCTTCTGGGTGCGGGTAATCTGTTCCCCACATCAGCGCATCGATACCGTTGCGGTGGCGTTCACGGATCTCGTAACGGCTCATTGTGGATGCCCCAATAAATACGCTTTCACCAAAGTACTCAGAGGGGAGTTTAGTTAAGAGCCCCTTCATCCTGCTGCTCATTTTTTTGATTTTCCAGCTAGCACCAAAATTCACGTCGGCTTTCCATAGAAGGTCACCGACCCACCAGCTTCCGCATTCGACTACGCAATATTTTAATCCGGGGAACTTATCAAACTTTCCGCTAAAGAGTAATTGCCAAAGAGCTCGATGTGTCCAGAAGGCGACTTCAGAGATGTACATGGCGATGTTTTCTCCATAGCTGGGAAAGTCAGCTTCGCCTGAATGCGTATGAACTACGAGGCCGGTTTCTGCACAGGCGGCCCAAAAACTGTCGTAGTGGTCACTTCCATACGGATGGGCGTCATGCCAGAGGGTAGGGATCATTACGCCTTTTATTCCTGGTTTCCCGGCGAGTATTTGAATTTCTTGAACGGCCTCATCTACCCCATGAGTGATAGGGAGTAGGGCAATCCCCGCTCGCCGGGCAGGGCTGGTGGCACAGAATTCTTCAAGCCAACGGTTATGTGCTCTAGCTCCAGCGAAAGCTAGGCGCGGGTCGGTGATTTGACCGGCTGCGAGTCCAGCCCCAAATGGAGGAGATTCCATTCCAGTGACAGCATCACCGTCAGCAAAAATGATTTCCCCTGATATGCCATCGGCGTCAAGTTCTTTGTCTCTAACGTCAGGGTCATAGGCTCCGCGAAGGCCTTCGGCGTTGGTGTTTTCCCACTCTTCGACGTATTCCCCGTTGATTTCTTCAGTGAGCCTACGATGTTCATGCCGTTCATTCACGTACTCATCAAATTCTCTATGTACGGAAGAATCCAAATAAGGCCGGTACTCTTCACATTGCAGTCCAGCATGAGAATCTGAAGAAACAATGATGTATGGGTCGTTACTAGTGTTACTTTCTTGAGACATATCTGCTTCTCTCAATTGCTAATCGGACAAACCTAAGTTAATGTATTTCATTAAATACTTACTAATAAGACTCTAGTGCCGTTCAGTGTAATGTGAAAGTTCCATTTGAGCAGATTTCAGTCGACCTCATGATGACTTTCGACAACTACCCCCTTCGGAAAGTCCATAAGGTAAAATACGAAGAAGACCCTTGGCCATTCGAGGAGTCCATATGGACCTTAAAGATATAGATCTGCTTGACGCTGATCGGTTTGTCCGGATGGAACATCACGACATGTTTCGGGTTCTTCGTGAAAAATCTCCCTTGTTTTGGCATGATCACCCAGATGGAGATGGATTTTGGAACGTTGTTCGGCATGCAGACGTCCGACGTGTAAACCGGGACAACGAACTATTCTCAAGTGAAATAGGAGGGATTAGCATCGCCAATCCTCGGCTTGATACCGAAGCCGGCGCATTTGTGGATCAACGGGGATTAAATATGCTCTACACCGATCCGCCGAAACATACCAGATACCGCAGGCTTGTCAGCAAAGGATTCACTCCCCGGATGATTGGATTGCTCGAACAGTTTCTCGCTCATCGCACTACATTGATCGTCGATAACGTGATTGAAGCTGGATCTGCAGACTTTGTCGAAGATCTAGCAGCTGAACTTCCTCTGCAAGCAATCGCAGAAATCATGGGGGTTCCGCAAGAAGACCGACATCTTCTTTTTAAATGGTCAAATGATCTCATAGGAGTCGATGACCCTGAATATGAAGGTGATCCAAGTGTCGCCGCTATGGAGTTATATGCCTATGCCCATGAACTTGCCATAGCTCGAGGAATTGATCCTCAGGATGACATCATTACCAAACTTATTAACGCAGAAATTGATGGTGATCGTTTGACTGACCTCGAAGTGGACGTCTTTATGCTACTTCTCGCTGTCGCTGGTAATGAAACAACTCGCAATGCGACTGCCCATGGCATGTATGCGCTGTTGTCACATCCAGAACAACTTCGGCTTCTACAAAGCGACATTGATAAATACATAGATGGTGCCGTTGATGAAATCATACGATGGGCTAGTCCGGTACTACACTTTCGAAGGACTACAACAGCACCGACAGAACTTCTTGGTAAAGAAATTGACGAGGGTAGCCGAGTTGTTATGTGGTATATTTCTGCGAATCGAGATGAGGAGGTCTTTGAAGACCCTTTTGTTTTTGATATCACTCGAAGTCCTAACGACCATATAGCGTTTGGAGGTGGTGGAGCCCATTATTGCTTAGGGGCGAATTTGGCACGTGCTGAACTTCGATTGATCTTTCAGGAAGTCATGACCCGTATGCCGGATATGAAATTGGCAGGAGAACCAGCCCGCCTTCGTTCTAATTTTATTGGAGGAATCAAACATCTTCCTGTTTCGTGGACTCCTGGTTTGAAAGTAGATCCCTCGCAAATTTAGATTTCTAAGACCCATTTACTATATTCATACTTAAGAAATTCAGAATTGCATAGTTTTGAGAATATTCAGTGCGGCTTGTAATGTTTCGGCGTCACTCCATGCTTCAATTTCTGAAGCGGAACGTGCGGCATTGTAGCCCACCAAAATTGGTTCTCCTGTCCATGGAATGGCGTTATACCATTCAACAAAATAGCCACGATTATCTGGAATACGTCCAATTAAATCCATAGAAATGTCCCAGAATGGCTCTTTAAATTTGATAGCTATTTTATTTAATAAACCCATCCCGAGACCATTTATCGCCGCTTGCTGCTTCACTGAAAGGCTTGGACGAAATTGGACAGATCCTGATTGAAGAACTCCTAATGGGAGCGTGACCACAACAGCGTCACCCGTAAAGATTCCTTTGTCTGTTATAACTTTTGCTCCAATGTCATCGTGGCTAATTTCAGAAACTTTAGTAGATAAACGAATATCTAAATCCTTCGCTAAGTCTTCCATAAAAGGGGCGTAGCCGCTTCGGGGAACAGCGTCGCCACCAATGGGGGAAGCTCCTTCAGAAGTTGCAAGCAATGATAGATCCTCCACATGTGCCGCAAACTCATGTTCGATTTCGGATACCACTACATAATCAAACCAATTCCGGTCTTTCATTGAGAGGGATTCACGGTAATTTTCTATTAATGGCCCCATTGACTCTTTTGACGCCTTTCCGATAATTGAACCGTAGATAAAGTCGTAGAATTTATCTAACCGAGACCAATCAAAACGGTTTCCCGAAGAATCGAACAATATACCGTTCTCATAATCTGTAGGGATTAGTTCAATTCCAAGTTCTTTTGCCCGCGGAGTCAGCGTATGAGTGTTTACCCCATGGAACCATGATGCCCCAAGGTCTACGGGGCTTCCTTGAAGGTCTTCCGTCCAAGCTCTACCTCCAATTCGGTCCCGACCTTCAAGAACCGTAACATCACAACCAGATTGATTTAATTGTGCCGCCGCCGCAAGACCTGCAGCACCTGCTCCAACAACGATGCATGATTCGACTCTTCTCGCTTGCAAAACCTCCGAAGCTGCTCGTTTCCCTGACTTGACAGCCCCATTGACGGTAGCGGGGAAATCTGATTGAGTTGCTTCTCCAGCCATGAACCTTCGGCCATCAGTTGGTTCCGCTAGCTGTATTCGCAGTATCGAGGATGATCCAGCAGGAATATATGAGTAGGAACCTCGTGACCAAGGATCTTGCTCCCATCTCGTAATCTTCCAACCCTCAACTTCGGGAAGTCCCGAAATTTGATTTGCTACATTGTTCCTAATTTGGTTTTGTTGGCCGCATCCAAATGCTGTAACTATTCCGGTTGCCGCAGTTCCAGCGAGAAAATGCCTCCTACTAAGTTTTCCTTTGGCCAGATACTCCATGAGAGAACATTAATGGTGTTTTCATAAATCAAGAAGGATAAAACATGCCGTTTCGTCATTTTGAGACCTATGTTTAATTTCTAATGTCAACCACTTCGTATCACCTGTTGATGAAGGGCACGATGTCCTTTCATGTAGCTTCCTCACTCAAGTTGTTCCCTGCAGTCAACTTTCTTTCGAAAGGTTTGAAGGTTTGCGAGCATGCCTCCAAACAAGCAAAGCAAAAACAAACTGAAATGGAAGACGAATTAAATTTCGGAGAAATACTCCAGAAGCATCTTCAACACGAACAGTTTCCCCTAATTCGTTTGTCATAACATCGACTTCATTAATCAACATGTCGATATTTGCTGGATAAACAAGTACAAGCAAGATCAATAGACCCCAAGCTGCGTACCGGCGCGTCCATACAGGAATCAGTGCAGCCCCTAAACCAATCTCCAATGCACCAGATACTTGATTCGCGAAAGACGGACTCCAAAACCAACGTGGAACAATTGCTTCGAAGAAATCCGGATCGGTGAAGTGGTTAATACCAACTGCGATAAAAGCTCCGCCGATAAGTATTGTTTCAATTGTTCTCCACCAGGGGGTTTTCCCCAGTGTTCGAATTTTTTCTATAATTTTTGTTTTTCCAAGCATGAACACATTCACCCGTTCACTATGGGTTTGGCACGTACCTGTTGACTAAGACAATATAATCCCGCCGTCAATTAGATAAGACGAACCGGTAATGTAAGCTGCTTCGTCAGAAGCGAGAAAGGCAACAAGCCCAGCTATTTCTTCGGGTTCTGCATACCGTCCGAGAGGGACACGTTCGTTCGTCATCTTCGTATATTCCTCAGGGTCTTCGGGAATACTCATCTCTTCAATGCTTCGGATCATGCGAGTGTTCACAACGCCTGGACAAACTGCATTAACTCTTATACCTGCGGGAGCAAGTTCAATAGCGGCGGTTTTTGTCATTCCTATTACAGCATGTTTACTTGCTCCGTAAGCCACAAGGGTTGGTGTCGCCATCAGTCCGGCACCTGAAGCTGTATTGACGATATTCCCTCCTCCACGGAGACGGAGGGCATCCACGACGTGTCGCATCCCTAGCCAGACTCCCTTCACATTAACTTGAAGGACTTTGTCGAACATTTCTTCGTCGTAGTTTTCGAGAGGAGCGACGTGACCTTCAATTCCTGCGTTGTTAAATAACACGTCTACGCCGCCGAACACGTCCGTTGCTTGGGTAATATAATTTTCTACTTGGGATGAAACCGTAACGTCGGCGACAACTGCATGGGCTTTCCCGCCAGCTGTTTCGATTAACGCGACTGTTTCATTGAGCGTTTCTTCTTTCATATCTACGGCGACGACTGATGCTCCTTCAGATGCAAATCGAAGTGAAGCTGCCCTCCCTATGCCTGCTGATGCTCCAGTAACAACAACAACCTTGTCTGAAAATCTTGACATACTTTCCTCCTCGTTCGTGAGAATAAATTAAAGAAGAACTGTGGTTAAGGCAAAATTAGAACGAAGAATTTCTCGTATTCGCTTCCGAGGTCTAGGTGTTCGCAGGAATAGGAACCGTGTAGGTATCTTTCCCACTTCTTAGAACTGTTCCGGGGAGAGCGTCCGTCGGCGCGTCGTCAATAACTGTTGGTACTCCATTTACGAAAACCCTATGCATTCCAATGGGATCTGCGTACAGTCGACCAGCACCACCAGGGAGATCTTTGAGGAGAACAATATCGTCTGTATTTATAGTTTCCGGATTAAAGATCACGACATCTGCATACCATCCTTCACGCAGAACCCCTCGATCTCGTAATCCAAAAAGGTCTGCGGGTACTTGCGTGATGTGGTGGATAGTGTCTTCCAACGTTGTAAGAGCTTTCCCATGTAAGCAATCGTGCAGCCAGCTAGTGGTATATGGAGCTCCCGACATTCGATCAAGATGAGCGCCGGCGTCTGAACCTCCGATCATTACATCCGGATGCTTCCATGCTTCCGCCCGCATATACCAACTTGCAGGGTCATCATCCGTAGGCCCAGGCCATAAAACTGTCCGGAGATCATCGGCAAGGACAATGTCAAGTAGACAATAGAAATCACGAACTCCGCGTTCTCTAGCAATCTCTCCAACAGTTCGCCCTTTCAATCCGTTATTTTCATCAGAGTAGGTGTCCCCGATTATGTAGCGCCCCCAACCAGTAAGCCTGCTAAATACGCCAGCATCGGGTGAAGCTGCACGTTCTTCCATGAACCGCCGTATTTCGGGATCGCGTAATTTCTTTTTTCGTTCTTCTACGGGTAGACCAAGGATTGGACCCCAGTCAGGCATCATATTTAGTCCGCAGTACGTCAGGAAGCTCATATTCATGCCAACAAGAACAGGCATGGTCAACGCGACAACTCTTGCTCCTCGCTTCGTACATTCCTCCAATGCTTTTAACTGGTTTTGATAATCGTCAGGGCGAGCTGAATCGACTGTAAGAACGTTCCAATTTAAAGGTCGTTGACCCATCAACGACATATTTGCCATGAGATCAACTTCTTCATCGTTGAAGCCGCTGAGACAACCATCGCTAGCCCATTCAAGGGTCGTTCCCTCAAAATTCCCAACCACTTCACACAGTGCCAGTACTTCATCTTCTGTCGCGACGCGTGAAGGTACTGGATTACCGTTGCCATCGTTATGGGTGAATGCCCGTGTTGTTGAAAATCCGAGCCCCCCGTCATTAATACATTCAGATAAAAGGTCCTTCATAGTATTAATTTCATCTTCGGTAGCTACACGTTCCGCAGCTTCTTCACCCATGACTGCCAACCGCAATGCACAATGGCCAACCATAGTCGCGACATTCAGTCCTATATTCCCTTCAAGTTTTGACAGGTATTCACCGAAACTTTCCCAATCCCAACTCACTCCATTTTCGAGTGCTTCTAGAGGCATACCTTCGACCTTGACCATCATGCGTCGAAGATAGTCAGCATCAGAGGCGTTCTTCACAGGAGCGAGCGTAAATCCGCAGTTACCCATAACGATACTTGTAACCCCATGGAGATTTGATGGCGTTGCATGGGGATCCCAAAACAATTGAGCGTCGTAATGGGTATGAGGATCAACAAAGCCAGGTGCAACAACCATACCTGTTGCATCGATTATTTCTTTCGCCTCACCCTCAACGTTTCCTACATGGACTATCCGATTGCTTTGGATAGCAATATTGCCTTGGAAGCTATCACTACCTGTCCCGTCAACAATCGTGCCGCCTTTTATTAGGTAATCGAACATGGTTCCACTCTAACTGTAGGGATCTCTCTTGGGATTATCCATGGGGGAGAAGTACCGTCCGTGCTTCCGTTCCAATTTTCATCGCATCAAACGCTGCTTGAATGCCGTCCAATCCGGCCGTATTTGAGATCATCTCATCTAATTTGAGTCGCCCACGCATATAGAGATCAGCGAGCATAGGGAAATCTTTTCTAGGCTTTGCACCACCAGCTCGTATCCCCATCAATTGTTTGTTTTGATGCAGACTTTGAAACCCATAGGTTACCGTTGCAGTAAGATCTGGGACGCCAACGGCACAGATATTGCCACCGGGTCTAGTCATATTAATAGCGTTACTTAAAAGAGTGGTATGTCCAACCACTTCAAAAGAATGGTTTGCCCCTAATGGGAGCAATTCCTTCACAGCGGCGACGGAATCAAACTCTTCTCCCTCAGAAAGAATAAAATCAGTGGCTCCAAATTCTCGAGCTAAGCTCTCTTTTTCTGCGACTCGGTCTATAGCAATAATTTGACTCGCTCCGACCAGATCTGCAGCTTGAATGACATTCAAACCAACGCCTCCAGCCCCGATGACAACCACACTATCGCCAATCTGTACTTTCGCTCGATTAAAGACAGCTCCAGTTCCGGTAATAACTCCGCAACCTATGAGAGACGCTGACGCTAGAGGCATCTCCTTTGGGATAGGAATACACTGATTTTCATTAACTATTGTTTCTTGAACAAACGCACCGATATTAGCGAAATTGTAGAGAAGCTGGTCACCTTCACGGTATGGCTGCGTAAGACCCCCCATACCCCCATTCCTGCAGTTCCCAGGATGGCCATCTTCACACTCAGGACAATGACCACAATTACCAAATGTTGAAAGGATAACGTGATCTCCTTTTTGGCAGTACGTGACAGCTGATCCAACTTCAACGACTTTTCCAGCCGCCTCATGTCCTGGAACTAAAGGGGTTGGCATGTAATATTTTCCGTGCACACAACTCAGATCAGATCCACAGACGCCTGCCGCGTGGATTTCAACCCGAACTTGCCTTGGCAATAAATCAGCTACGAGCTCAATATTGTCGGATAAACGGATGCTCTCTTCAGTGGTTCCTTCCAGAATAAGTCCTTGCATTTTTATCTACTTTCTCATACGTCTTGTCCCATTGTCGCGCATCTTTTGTTGTTCGCCCATCTCAATCGGCATCATGAAAGAAAACTATACCAATTTGGGGATATTCCCCTTTAGTTAGCTCTCTCGCCTCTCGTCACATATCGTTACATCAGGGATGGAAGAGAGAGACAATGGGTAAAGATGTTGTTGTTTGGGGAACTGGAAATGTTGGTCGTCCGGCGGTTCGTTCCGTAGTTGCAAATAAAGATCTTAATCTGAGTGGCGTATTGGTTCATAACCCCGAAAAAGTCGGTAAAGATGCTGGTGAACTGGCTGGCATCGAGCCGACTGGAGTTATAGCTACAGACGATATTTCTGTAGTTTTTGATGATCAAGTTGATGCTGTTGTCTACGCCGTCAATGCTGACTTTCGGCCGATGGAGTCCCTTGACGAAGCAGAGAAGCTTCTCCGTAGCGGAAAGAATGTTGTCACATCCAGCTTTTACTCGCTGTACCACCCGCCTTCGATGCCGGAAGATCTTGCAGATCGGTTTACGAATGCCTGTGTTGAAGGAAACGCGTCAATCTTTGCATCAGGAATCGATCCCGGGTGGACGTGTGACATCCTTCCATTGCTTCTGGCTGGTGTAAGTGCTGATATAACTGAAATCCGGTCAAGAGAATTGATGAACTATGCGCTTTATGACCAGCCGGATGCTGTTCGAAACCTCGTAGGTTTCGGGATGCCGATAGATCAGACTCCCCCCATGGTGCTTGATTTTTCAATGCAGATGGTATGGGGTCCAGAAATCCGGATCCTTGCGGATGGACTCGGAGTTGAACTTGAAGAGATTCGAACGCACGTTGAAAAACGGGCATTAGAAAAAACCGTCACCGTGGAAGGAATGGGAGATTTTGATAAAGGGACGATCGGAGCTCTGCGGTTTGAAATACAGGGAATCGTAAATGGGAAACCCATGTTAGTGATGGAACATGTTACACGAATAGATGATGATTGCGCCCCTGATTGGCCTTACCCTTCTTCCGGACAAGGGATTCATCAGGTTGAGATAACTGGTAAACCTAGCCTCTCCGTCACTGTTCATGGGGAAGAACATGGTGAACGTGGTGCTGCAGGGGGAGGAAACGGAACAGCTGCGAACCGCATTGTCAATGCAATCCCAGCAGTTTGTGCTGCTTCCCCTGGTGTTCTCCATCCACTTGATGTCACTCCGTTGAATATTGGAGCCCAGTTTAAGGATTCATAGAAAGGATAGAAGCGATGGTAATCCCTGAAGAAGCATTTACTGACCTTGATGGGAAAGTAGTCACAATTACCGGCGGTAGCAGGGGATTGGGGAAAGAGATGGCTCTCGCCTTTGCACGTTGTGGAGCGCATGTTGTTATTGCAAGCAGGAAAAAAGAAAACTGTGAAGCGTTAGCGGCCGACATAACTGAAAATATAGGGATAGAAGCGCTTGCAGCCGAATGCCATGTCGGTGAGTGGGATCAGTGCGACGCGTTGTTTAACACAGTTCTTCAAACATTCGGAAAGTGTGATGTACTTATCAATAACGCTGGAATGTCACCCTTATATGGGTCGTTAACAGATGTTTCTCAGGAACTTTTCGACAAAGTTCTCAATGTCAACTTACGAGGCCCATTCAGACTTTCCGCGAAATTCGGTGAACAGATGGTTCAAGATGGTAGTGGTGCAATTATCAATATCAGCTCCGTAGCTGCAGCCCAGCCAAACCCCAATGAAGCCCCATATGGGGCAGCGAAAGCAGGTTTGCAATCATTAACAAAATCATTCTCACGTGCTTACGCTCCACAAGTACGTGTTAATTGCATCATGCCTGGACCTTTCCTCACTGATATCAGTGACGCATGGTCAGAAGAAACCCACAAGTCCTTAGAAGCATTACCGCTAGGACGAGGAGGTCAACCTAGTGAAATAGTGGGAGCTGCACTCTACTTCGCTAGTAATGCAAGTTCCTTTACAACAGGAGCTGTCCTCAAAATAGATGGCGGATTAATCGCTTCGCCTTCATAATTAAAGTGTTTTTGGCCGGTTTACAAAACGTTTCGCTTCAGGAGAGAAGAACCAGCCGCCGCCAGCATGGCTTCCTCCATCGACAGGGATATTGTGTCCTGTCACGAAAGCCGACAAATCACTAGCGAGAAAAAGAGCAACTCTCGCTTGATCTTCTGGCCAGCCAAGCCTACCTACCGGAGCCCACGCTTCCCATAGATGATCAGCATCTTCATATCCCGAAATATAGTTCACCTGCGGTGTTTGGGTTAGATCGACGCCCATGCCGTTCACACGAATGCCTTTCCTGCCAAATCCGGAAGCGAGACATGTTGAAAAATGGTTCACTGCGGCTTTCATAGCTCCATAAATCGGATCACCTGGATAGCCTCGCATCCCCTCAACTGAATGCACATTGATAATCGATCCGCCCCCTCCGTCAATCATTGATTGCAAAAAAGCGTGCGTTACGAGAAAAACGTGGTGCAAATTAATATCGTACATTTCCTTCCACGAATCAGGAGAAGAATCAAGAAATCTAACCAACGGACGATAATCTCCCACGTTGTTTACGAGGACATCAATGTGTCCATGCGTATCTAAAACCTTTTTCTGAAGGTCAGTGACATCGCTTTCTTCGCGGACATCCATGATATGTGCTCGTGCATTTCCCCCAGCACTGGTGATCTCTTGGACAGCGGTATTGGCAAGCTCAGCATCAATTTCAGCAATTTCTACTATTGCTCCATGCTCCGCAAACAACTCACTGATCCCACGGCCAATCCCTCCGCCTCCGCCGGTAACAACCGCAACCTTTCCCTCAAGGAGAAGATTCCAATTCTCAATATTTGGAACATTGGCAGGAGTTTGTGAATTCATTCAAGCCCTAGATGTTATCGAGAGGAAGAACAACATCCGGTAACGGGTGCCGGTACAGTTTCGCGGCATTCTCAGAACACATCATCCGAAGTTCATGCAGGGGGATATGTCCCCAAGCATCGCGGATTACCTTCTGAGTATTTGGCCAGGTTCCATCACCATGAGGATAATCGGTTTCAACACAGATATTTTCCACTCCAATAACATCGCGTGTGTCAATTGTTGAAGGATCATCAAGAGTGCAGAACCAAAAGTTCCGTCGAAGAACATCAGCGGGACGTTCATCCCACCCCAAGCCGTACCCAGAGCGGTCAATGATGTTCTCTAAGCGGTCAATGAGCATCGCGACCCACCCGATCCCTCCTTCAGACATAGCAATTTTGAGATTAGGGAATCGAAGAGGATATTCGCTCCATAACCAATGCGCGCAAGCACCCAGTGAAAGTTGGCCGAACAGCGTCGCCCCGATCTGCATGGCTGGGGCTCCAGGCGTAAAAGGGGTCACTCCTGAACTCCCGACATGGAGAGAAATAACGGTTTCTGTTTCCGCACATGCGGCGATAATAGGATCCCAGAATTCCTTATCCCAAAGATTCGGAAAACCAATATGATGTGGCATTTCAGGAAGCGTCACGGAAACAAACCCGCGTTCAGCATTCCGATGGATCTCCTTGACGGCGGCTTCACTATCTCCGAGGTAGGTGATACCTCCAGGAATCACCCGTTCAGGGTATTTCGAGTACCATTCCGTGAAGAGCCAATCGTTCCAAGCTTTAACAGCATCGATGCCCACATCCCTGTTCGTTGCTTTGGCAAACACTGTTCCACAAAAACCCGTGATCTGTGAAGGAAAGTTGAGCATTGCCCAAATACCACCAAGATCCATGTCCTTTATACGAGCGTCAATGTCATAACAACCCGGCCTCATCTGATCAAAGCGGAAAGGTTCCACCTTAACGGTTTCCGGTTTCCTGCCCGCTACAGCATTCATCCCAACCTGACTGTAAGTAGCACCTTCAAAATCCCAGACCTGATGTCCTTGATCCGTTTCAACCAATTGCGGCCCGAGGTCCCGTAAATCAGGTTGCATGTATTCTTTGAAAAGATGTGGAGGTTCCACTACATGGTCATCAACAGAAATGATGGTGTATGAAACCTCACCCGGTTCAGGGTCCGGTAGGAAAAGATCAGAATCTAAAGAAGTTGTCAAAGGGGACTCCATTGCAGTGCGAAAAATCTCTATTGTTGTGGTAACTATAAAAGCAGCACAACATCACCCTAGAGTTTGAAGGAGAGAGAGAAAAGGTGAAGACAAAAAAAGTCGCATTCGTGACCGGCGCAAGCCGAGGGATAGGAAGAGCTTGCGCTGTTGCTCTAGCTCAAGCTGGATATGACGTAGCCGTTTCTGCACGAACCATGGTTGATGGGACAGCGGTTCTAGATGATGGTGTAACTCCAGTTCCGGGGGGCTTGGACACAACAGTTAAGCAAATAAACGCAACTGGCCAAGAAGGTTTTCCTATAGAGATGGATCTGTTAGATCGGAATTCAGTGCTTCTCGCGGCTGACTTAGCTTTGGAATATTTTGGCCATATTGATGTCCTCCTCAATAACGCCATTTATCAGGGTCCGGGGGCGATGCTCACAATAGAAGAACTTGAAGACAAGTACCTTAATCAGTTATTCGAAGGAAATGTTTTTGCTCAACTTGCCCTTATACGTCATCTTCTTCCAATGTTTATCAAACAAGGAGGAGCAACCATAGTCAATATGATTTCCGCAACTGCGTTCATAAATCCGCCAGGGAAAATAGGTTCAGGAGGATGGGGGGTGGGATACGCAATGTCCAAATCAGCTTTCGAAAGAATAGCTCCCTTACTTATGACCGAACACGGAGACGAAGGGATAATCTCCTACAACATTGACCCAGGGCATGTCGTTACAGAACGGCAAATAGCGAAACGGAAAGAAAAAGAATATACAGCGTTTCCTAGCGCACCTCCGGAAGCTATAGGAGCTGCTGTTGCTTGGCTCGTTGAAGATCCACGAGCTCCAGAAGAATATGCGGGGACAATAATCAATGCGCAACGAGAAACTAAAAAGCGGGGGTTACTCCCGGGCTGGCCTGATTAAAATTACTTTAGGGTCGCCAGTTTCTCGGGCCGCCGCGTTCACCCGGCCAGCGTGACCCGCCGATAGTATCTGCGAACGGCCAAAATCCTTCTGGGTCCAATGGGCCTGCATTAGTGATTTCACGGCTCTTATGTGCGGAACGGACAAGCTGGGCGGAAACCTGCTCGCGCATTGGCAGGAGTTCCGTGTAGGGATCCCACGGGCTTTCACGGAGAATAAGATCTCCAGAGAGATCTTCGATCTCAACGGGTTCACTGACACTATGGACACGGACAACATGAGGTGGGAAATCATATTGTCCCTCAGCTCCACCTATTTGCCTTGATGATTTAATCCACCACTCATTTTCTTCTACTTCTCCACCATCGAGGCTCACATTCCCATTGGAATGTCCACGGAACTCCATGAACGTGTATCCCTGATGTTCACAAACAGCTTCCACGTAGTCATCTATCCGGTAGAAAGAAATGCTACATGGAAATTTCGGCTGCCCATTCAACTCTTGGCTAATGAAAATAGCGGCTTCTTGGTCGATACCCATGCCGACACAAAACAGACCATCCATACCATCGAAAGAAGCACGAACTTTTGTACTCACCCCATATTCGGGTTCGGCAAGGATGGGAACACAGTACACGTTGATTTGAACGATTGGATCCCCGCTTGGTTCAAGTCCGGGTGGTAGCAACGCTGCGATTTTTTCCGCATCGGTCCGGTAAGAAACTTTCAATTTCGGCCATCCACCTGTTTCGCCGGGTCGTGTTAGATGATCACTCATAATTTTCTCCAATGTAACGGTTTTCCTTTTGGCTACTTTGGCACAATCGCCAGCGTTTTGCGAAAAACGAGTACTCGTTCTACAAAAGAAAGAGAGGAAAGGAAATTGTTACGACCATGGCTGACCTATTGAACGGCAAAACAGCAGTAATAACTGGGGCTAGCAGGGGGATAGGAGCTGCCGTCGCCCATAGGTTCGCAGCTGAAGGAGCTGACATAGCGATCACAGCGAGAACTCTCGACAATCATCCAACACTTTCCGGGTCACTCAACGAAACCGTAGAACGTTGCCAACGATTCGGTAGACGAGTAGAAGTAATTCAAGCGGATCTTGGAAACGAAGAATCCCGTGCGACGATCATTCCCGCAGCCATTGAAGAACTCGGCTCAGTTGACATTCTCATTAATAACGCTGCTGCAGCGATCTACAAAGGACTCGACTCGTACTCGTTGAAACACCGTCGGCTAATGACGGAAATAAACGTCCAAGCTCCCCTTGACCTCATACAACAAGCACTCCCAGCAATGATCAGCAACGGAGAAGGATGGATCGTTAACCTCTCCAGCGCATCAAAAAACCATCCGACTGGACCCCCATTTGACTTAGGGGGAGTCAAAGGTGTCTACGGCTTCTACGGAGCGACAAAGGCCATGCTTGACCGGACAACATCCGCCCTTGCCTCTGAACTTCATGGGACAGGCATACGGGTAAATACCGTCGAACCTCGGGCAGCTGTCCTATCCGAAGGAGCGGAGGCAGTTGTCGGGCAAATACTGAAACCCGAACAGATTGAATCAATGGAAGCAATGGTTGAATCAATCCTTTACCTAGCTACGTGCGGACCGGACCACACAGGAAAAAATGAGATCAGCCTCGACATCGTTGACAACCAGGAGTTAACGGTCATGGACCTCAATGGTGAAGAACCCCACCCCGGAGGGAAAAAACCGTAACTACCGGAATCGGAAGGAAAAAGAAATGTCAGAATACGAACACATCCTCATTGAAAGTCCATCGCCTGCCATACGGAGAATTATCCTCAATAGGCCAGAAAAACGAAATGCCATAAGCACTCCGATGCGGACGGAGATTTTTGAAGCACTCCAAAAACATGACACTGACGAAGAGGTTCGTGTCACCATCATTTGTGGGGCCGGAGATTGTTTCTCGTCAGGATATGACCTCACCAGTGGCGGGTTAATGGAAAATGCCCCTATCTACAGCGCCCCAGGTGATGGCCAATGGACCCGACAGGCAACCGATAGCTGGTTTAGCATTTGGGACTTAGCCAAACCCGTGATCGCGCAAATCCATGGCTATGCAATGGCAGGGGGCACAGAACTCGCTTCTGCATGTGACCTTGTATACATGGCCGACAATGCAACTATTGGCTACCCCGTTGTTCGTGTCATGAGTACCCCCGATTGGCAATTCCATACGCCTCTGCTCGGATTGAGAGCTTCGATGGAAATGATGTTGACAGGAAATACTTATTCGGCTGAAGAAGCTGTTCAGG
>CAJWET010000002.1 GCA_913031515.1 uncultured Acidimicrobiaceae bacterium
CCATAGTGTTAATTATTAGGTTTCTAGTTAGATCGAAGATAGACGGGAGCGTGGAGTTCGGAACGGTCGTTGTTGAATCGATACCCGTCTTCATCAAAGTCCCGAAACTCTTTCGCCGCCTTGACCCTATTTCGAATAATCCACGAGGCCATGGCACCTCGGGCTCTTTTCGCATAGAAACTAACCATTTTGTAATCCCCACCTTCTTTCCGATCTAAAAAAGTAGGGGTGACAAGTGTTCCCTTGATCTCTTCAGGGTTAACGGATTTAAAGTATTCGTTTGAGGCAAGGTTAACAAGCATTGCTTCTCCGGGGCTTTCGCCCAGATCAGCATTAAGTTTTCTAGTAATCTCATTTCCCCAAAACCCATACAAGTCCTTCGCTGACTTTGTTTCCAATTTGCTCCCCATCTCCAACCTGTAGGGCTGGATAAGATCAAGTGGTCTGAGGACTCCATACAAGCCAGAAAGGATACGGAGAGTTTTCTGGGCATGGGAAAAATCTCGTTCTGAGAACTTGGCTGCCGCATCGAGCCCGACATATGTATCCCCGCTGAAGGAGAGAACTGCAGGGCGAGAGTTCTCTGTTGTGAAGGGAGTGGACCAATCTTGGTATCTTTCGAAATTTAGTTCCGCAAGAGAATCAGATATAGACATCAACGAGCGGAGGTCTTCCGGCGTTTTTGTCGATAGAACGCTAACAAGCTCTTTGCTTCTTCGCAGCATCACTGGCTGGCTATGCTTTTGAGTTGCTAAGGGAGATTCAAAATCCAGAGCCTTGGCTGGTGAAACAACAATAAGCATGTCTATATTTTTACCCCAGATAACTCGTAATTGCAGCTTAAAACGAAGAAGTAGTAGAAATATTTTTGCTTTCATCGCCTCGGAGATAGCCTAGGGGAGTTCAAAGAGGCTTGTTGTCGTTTAGCCGGTGAGGGTTGAAGTGGGGAAATTTTCGAAATCTGAGATTGAGCAGGCCTTTTCGGAATATCGCCGTCGAGGTGTTGAAACCTACGATTGGGAGAACTGGGCGGCATTATTTACCGAAGATGCTAGATACATCGAACATTTTCTCGGTGAATTTCATGGTCGAGATGCCATTCGTGAATGGATTGTTCAGACGATGGATGAATACCCATTCGTATCCATGTGGATGGATTGGTGGATGATCGAAGAAGATCGTGTCGCTCTTTATATCTGGAATAACCTCCCTGATCCAACAGGTACTGGGAAGCGTTACGCCTTTCCAAATTCAACCGTTTTGCATTATGCAGGTGATGGCGAGTGGGATTACGAAGAGGATTTCTATAACCCCGCCGACGCTGAGCGAGTATGGGGAGAGTGGTTTAAAGAAGGCGGCCGTCTTCGCACTGAGATTAACAAGAGCCTTAAGGGCATTGAGGGTTGGGCACCTCCAGTACCTGAACCTGCTTATAGCAGGGAAGAAGTAGAGCGTGAATTTCATGAATATAGGCGGAGAGGGGACATAGCGGTTACGACTGGAGACTGGGATCAATGGGCAGACCAGTTCACCGTTGATGCCAAATATTTTGAACATAATTATGGAAGATTCACCGGACGTGAAGAAATACGGTCATGGATAAAAGATGCGGTGGGGCCATTTCCGGAAATGTTCTTCACCCTTGACCATTTCATGATTGAAGGGAACAGGGTAGCAGCGGTCATTCCCAATTGCCTTCCTGACCCTAAAGGTGCTAGAGATCCTTATTCATTCAATGTTCATGTGATCTTGCACTATGCGGGCAATGGTCTGTGGAGTTACGAAGAAGATATCTACAATCCACGCGAGGCTGAGAGGACCATTGCATCCTGGATCGAGGCCGGTGGTGCTGCTCCTGCTTCTGGTTGAGCGGCGCTTGCTTACTATCCAGCTTCGCTGTGGGTGACTGGTTCTTCGCCCATCCATTCTCGGAGAGTATTTTTCAACTTCGTCTGTTGAATAAAGAGGTCATGTTCAGGGCCGCTTTCCGTGGCAGCTTGCGGGGCTTTAAGGTAAAAGCTAAGCCACTCCTGCACTCCAGATTCTCCTGCTCTATGGGCCAGGTCCATGAAAAGGGCAAGGTCTAGAACGATTGGAGCTGCCAAAATTGAATCTCGGCAGAGGAAGTCCACTTTGATCTGCATGGGGTAGCCAAGCCAGCCGAAGATGTCAATGTTGTCCCAACCTTCTTTGTTGTCACCACGTGGTGGGTAGTAATTGATCCGGACTACATGATGGATATCTCCATAGAGATCCGGATATAGCTCGGGTTGTAAGATCGTATCTAGCACTCCAAGTTTTGATACTTCTTTTGATTTGAAATTCTCAGGAGCATCAAGGACTTCCCCGTCTCGATTCCCGAGAATGTTCGTTGAGTACCACCCTTCTAGACCAAGCATTCGGGCTTTAAATCCTGGAGCGAGGAGCGTCTTCATAAGGGTTTGTCCAGTTTTGAAATCCTTGCCAGCGATGGGGACCCCTCTTGTCTTCGAAAGCTCGACAATGCAATCAATATCACAACTGAGGTTTGGTGCTCCGTTCGCAAATGGAACATCAGATTGCAAGGCGGCGTAAGCGTAGATCTGGCTTGGAGAGATATTATCATCGTTTGCCTTTAGCCCTTCTTCGAAAGCGGCAACTGAAGCGTGTGCCTCACTGGGTTCTTGATAAGCTTCAGTCGAACCACACCAGACCATCACAAGCCGGTCACAGTCGTTTTCTTCTTTGAATCGAGCTATGTCATTAATGAGCGCTTCCGCTTGTTCCCACTTATTCTCGCTTTTCTTAACGCGGACTCCATCGAGGCGCGAAACCCACCTCTGATCGAAGACCGCTTCCATGGGGATGATGCTTTCAAGTTCTTTAGAGATTTCTGAAAGGTCTTCTCCATCAAGTACGCCAGCAGTTCTAGCAGCTTCGAGAACGTTCGGGGATATGGGGTCCCAGCCTCCGAAAACGAGATCATCGAGCTCTGCTAAAGGAACAAAGTCTTTGATCAAGGGGTTGCGGTCTTCATTTCGGGTACCAAGGCGAATGTGCGCCATTTGGCTTATGGATCCGATTGGTGGCTTGAGCCCTTTTCGGGCTGCGAGGACACCGGCGATAAATGTTGATGCAACCGCACCCATTCCTGGGGTAAGTACGCCAAGTTTGCCGGAAGCGGGAAGTATGTTTCTTGAAGTCATGAAAACGAATAATAAGCGAAATTTAACAAGAAAGCATGTTTATTAAGTAAATCTAAACTAAATTGCAGACTATGGGCACCCTACCAGATCTATCTATCCGCCAATTGGAATACCTTGTCGCTGTGGCGGACGCCCCCTCATGGGCTATAGCTGCAGAAGATGTTGGGGTAAGCCCATCGGCATTATCTCAAGGCTTATCAGAACTTGAGAAAAGAGTTGGTGTGCCCTTATTCGGTAAAGAGGGTAGGAGGAGGGTACTTCGGCCCTCGGCGGAAGTTGTCCTTGACCATGCAAGACAGGTTGTTTCGCTTACAGGAGATCTCGCAAAATGGGCACAAAGAACAAAAGACGCAGATGAAGGATCCATTCGCGTTGGAATGATTGATATCGCGGCCACACACCATTTCCCATCGGAAATGCAGGCTTTTCGCTCGCAGCATCCGAACCTTTCCTTCCATTTACGCGTTGGCCCTTCTCGACCGTTGCTAGAAATGCTCGCAAAAGGGCAATTGGATTTAGCTGTATGTGTAGAGCCAGTTCAGGTCTTTCCCGGTATCACCACTAGGGCACTATTCGAAGAGAAACTTGCGATATACCGCCCCGATGGAGGAAAACTCGGAAATCCTCGAAGTTGGGGCCCTTGGGTGCTTTTCCCAGAAGATTCCCACACGAGAAGAATTATCTCAGATGCATTATCTGCCCGTGGAGCTCCAGTAGATGTTGTAGCGGATTCACCTCAGCCTGAAGTCTTGCGAGAAATGGTCAATCTTGGGTTGGGGTGGACGGTACTTCCAACTCATCAGGCAGAATCAGGAGACCGACCACTCATTCCGAGTGAGATACTTGCCAAAAGGACGCTGGTTATAGCTTTCCGCTCTAATGCTGCCACCGATCCGGCCGTCCTTGCACTCTGTTCAGCCCTGCAGGGAAAGCATCCGCCAATTAATGGCGCTCGTAAACCCATTCCTTGAAATCATTTCCGTCATACGGCATTGAACCATAGAAACATCTCGGGTCACTATCGAAGACCAGAGGGATGAAATACCTGTCGCCTTCCCAAATTGGGAGATCTGCTTCTTCACGGATCTGAGGGTCCGGATCGCAGGCATTAAGGAGCCTCTCTATAGAAACCCACTCCAGAGACCCTTCCTCGTTTGTTTCGAGAAGTTGGCCTTCCCATGTATCGACCAAAAAAATGAATCCCAACCACTGTTCTCTTTTTGGCCCAAAATCGGTCCACGCGATAGTCCCTCGAAGGTTTGCTGAAACAATCTCGATTCCAGCCTCTTCTCTGATTTCTCGACGTAGGCCAGCCAGAACATGTTCTCCCGTTTCGAGTTTCCCACCCAACCCGTTAACCTTCCCAAAGTGGTCGTCGTCGCGTCGGGCATTACGACGAATCAGCAGCACCTGTCCGGCTTTCCGGTCGATTAAGTATGCGAGGGTACCTACGAGAGGGACAAAGTTCACCTCATCTGTCTAGCAGCAAGATGCATTTCGAGCGAATAGTGGCGCTTTGGATTTTCTAGAAGTAGATGGTCTATTGTTGGCTCATGGGTGAGACGCTTTACGACCTGAACGATGAAGGTATCGCCGTCATTACAATCGTTAATCCCAGGCGGCGGAATGCTATGACATATCCCATGATCGAACAGCTCTACGAAGGGCTACGCCGCGCAGCTCATGAAGCCAGAGTTGTCATCATTATCGGACAAGGCGATACCTTCTGCGCTGGTATCGACCTCAACTTTTTGTCTGAAATTCCACCTGAAGACCGAGGTATCAAAGTCCCAACCCATGATGAAGATGGTTGGTGGAACATTACCTCTTGTCCTTTACCTGTTATTGCGGCAATCGATGGTTCAGCGGTAGGCATGGGGGCAGAATGGACCAGTCACTGTGATATTAGGATTGCAACCACTAGAGCTCGATTTGCATGGAATTTCGCCCATCGAGGCCTTGTGCCAGATACAGGGGCGGGAACGTGGCTCCTCCCTCGACAAATCGGATTACAAAATGCTTTACGGCTTCTTTATTCCGGAGATTGGCTAGATGCAGAGACAGCACTAGAGATCGGATATGTCTGCAAAATCGTAGAATCCGGGGATCTTCTTTCTTCAGCTATCGAAGAAGCCCAACGGTATCTCCTCGGAGCCCCATCCTCACATCGGTTATCCAAGCGTCTTTTGTATGAAGGGCTTCACCTTCATGTCGCAGATCATCAAAAAAATAGTCGCCGTACCCTTTTGGAATGTTTCCAATCGGAAGAACACCGAGAGGGGGTCAATGCTTTCACTGAAGGTCGACTCCCAAACTTTCCAGATAGCTAAATGTTAAACTCCTCATCCATTGTTATTCGAAAAGGAACCATCGTTGATGGCGCCGGCGAAGATCCCTTTGAAGCAGATGTTCTCGTAGAAGGTGGTCTTATAACCAAAGTCGATCAAGATATAACTACGAATGCGCGACCCATAGATGCCGAGGGGTTACTCGTCACGCCCGGGTGGATAGATATCCATACACACTATGACGGCCAACTCACTTGGGACCCTTTTTTACGACCGTCATGCTGGCATGGAGTAACAACTGCAATTACCGGTAATTGCGGAGTAGGGTTCGCGCCTGTCCGCCCCGGAAGCCAAGGAATCCTTGTCGAAATGATGGAATCTACAGAGGACATCCCAGCGCAATGCCTCGAACAAGCAATCAAATGGGACTGGGAAACCTTTCCGGAATACATGGATAGTGTTGCCGCTGGAAAGTATGCATTGGACATCGGAGTGCAAGTCCCGCACGCGGCATTACGTTTCTATGTCATGGGCGAGAAAGGGGCCGAGAACAAACCAGCCACTTTAGATGAAAGCATCGAAATGGCTCAGCTAGTAGCGGAAGGGATACGAAGTGGCGCATTGGGGTTCTCCTTCTCACGGACGAAGGCCCACACCTACCGTGATGGATGGCAGCCTGGAACGCTTTCGACTCTTGAAGAATTGAAGCCGATAGCTGCGGCGATCGCCGGAGCGGGTGGAGCCCCAATAATGTTTAGTCCGCGAGGCGTCACTGGCCTTTTCCCCGAAGAAAGAGCAGGGGAAATAAAACTCGCAGCTGATCTATCTCGTATCTCCCGTAGCCCTGTGATGATGTGTCTCATACAACATTCCCACGACCCTAAAGAGTGGGGAAAGGTTCTTGGTTTGTTTGAAGAGGAAAGAAATAGCGGAGCTGATGTATTTGCTCAAGTAACTGGCCGTTCCATCGTTACGCTTGGCGGCTTCTCAACGAAATTTAACCCATTCATGCATGGAAGTGAATGGCCATCTCTATCTAATTTACCAAACAGCGAAATAGCGAAAAGGATCAACTCTGACAATGACCTACGCGACAAATTGATCAGAAACGCTGAAGAGACTCGTCACATCTGGCAAAGCAGAAAATTCTTTGAAGAGAAAACTTATCCTTTGATTCCTCTAGGAGAGACTTCCCCTGACTATGAGCCGGAAGAGACCATCGCTGATATCTCTGACCGTACAGGGAAATCACCGTTAGAAGTAATGTTGGATGTGCTTTGTTCACATAATGGCTCGGGAATGTTGAACTACCCCCATTACAACTATGCGGGCGGGAACCTAAACGCTGTTCGCGAAATGCTTGAACACCCTAGTAGTCGGTTGGGCCTCTCCGATGCCGGAGCGCATCTTGAAACCTTAGCTGATGCCAGCCTATTCACGTTCATGTTGACCCATTGGGCAAGAGATCGGGAGAACGGGATTCCCTTACCATCAATTGTGAAGATGATGACTTCAGAACCTGCAGAAATATTTGGCTTGGAAGACCGAGGTCGCATCGCGCCAGGCTACAGAGCCGATCTAAATGTAATCGACTATTCAAACCTTGAAGTAGGCGTACCATGGTTAGAAAATGATGTTCCGGGTGGCGGATCTCGGCTACTCCAAAAACCAGACGGATATCAACATACCTTCGTTGCCGGAGTTGCGACTTTTGTTGATGGTAGACCTACAGGAGAACTCCCCGGTCGGCTAATTCGAAGAGGGAGTAGTTGAGAGCGAATGAGTCATGTTTCATTTGGAATAAGTACCGGACCACAGGCGATTGAATGGCCTGTTCTTCGTGACATATGGAAAGTTGCTGATGATATTGAGTTAATAGAGACAGGTTGGGTGAATGACCACTTTTTCGGATTTGTCGGCCCTCCATTCAAACCAGATGCTAACCAGGGTTCAGCTGATGGTTGGATGGTGCTCGCTTCTCTTTTGCATGAAACAAAAAGAATCCGTGGTGGTGTTTTGGTCACAGGGGTTCATTTCCGCCACCCCAGTGTGCTTGCACACATGGCTGCAACTTTAGATTGGTCAAGTGGTGGGAGGTTGGAAATTGGATTGGGTGCAGGTTGGAGCCAAGAGGAATGCGATATGTTTGGAGTCCCTCTGGGGGCAGTCGGCGAACGGTTGGACCGATTCGAAGAATCAGTAGAGGCAATAGTTCGCTTGCTGTCAGGTGAAACCGTGACGTTTCAAGGCGATTACGTCAAGTTGAATCAGGCAATATTCACTCAACTTGGACCCCAGATTCCCCATCCACCAATCTGCATTGGTGGTATGGGGGAGAAGAGAACTCTTCCGTTAGCGGCTAAATATGCCCAACACTGGAACTATGAAGGTACAGACCCCAAGGTACTTGAACAAAAACTTCAAATCCTTCGCCAATGCTGTGAAGAGATAGGTAGAAGCCCTGACGAAATCAAGATCTCTGGGAAAGTACGGTTTTCAAATTCCGAGGACCCGAATGTCCTGACAGAACGAGCTGAGAAAATGATTCAAGCAGGAGCGAATATTGTTCTTGTCTCTTTCCCACGGCCGACCACACCGGATATGGTCGAACCGGCCGCCTTAGCCTTGAGCGAATTACTTTAAGTCTCGGGGCCTGACCCAATTAAAGCCAATTGGGCGCACGCTTTTCCAAAGCCGCCTGCACTCCTTCGGCAAAGTCCGGATGGTCCATAGATTGCAACTCAGCAGCCAAACTGACTTCGAATAAGGAAGAAAACTGGGCCTTCAGCCAGTTATTCACCGAAATTTTTGTCCCTCGTATAGCCACTTGAGGACCCTTAGAAAGATCAGCTGCTAGTGATAAAGCTTTGTTTAAAACTTCATCTTCAGGAACCATATGATTGATGAGGCCAAGTTGTTCAGCTCTTTCAGCTCCGATAGTCGATCCCAACATCATCATCTCTTTAGCTTTATTCGGGCCGATTAGCACAGTCCAGATAGCTAATCCCCCATCCCCGGGTACGAGACCAATATTAATATGAGGATCTCCCCATTTGGCTTTTTCCGACGAGACCACGATGTCACAAAGCAGTCCAAGCGTTGCCCCCAATCCAATAGCATGTCCGTTGATCGCACCAATTAACGGTTTCTCAAAATCCAGTAAGTTGTAGATGATTCTTCTAGCTGAAGCAGGGGAAATACCCGAACCCCCAGTGGGATCAGCCTTTAACCGTTCTTCCATGTCTTTCAAGTCTCCGCCCGCACAGAAAGCCCTTCCAGCTCCAGTCAAAACAGCCGCTCGGACATCATCGTTTTCTCCCAGATCGCCCCATACCATCTCCATCTCACGATGAGAAGCAGGATGAAGGCCGTTGAGAACATCCGGTCTATTAATCGTAACTGTAGCCACTCCGTCCGAAATCACGACATCTAGAAATTCGAAGTCCATAGAACCTCCAAGTTCCATAAACGGTATCGGTGGATTATTCGACTCTGACAATTCTAGATTAAGATATCCTATTGATAAACGAAATCTATGAGGAGGGGAATGTCAAAGAATTTGGGTGACACAGTCCCTCTGAAACGAAGCCCCGGGCCATCCTGGCAAGACGTATTAGACCAAGACTCTCGTCCGGTCCCTGAATTTTTAAGAGCAGAATCCCCCTACTTAAACGGATTTGCTGATATTCCCAAAGATCGATACCTCAGCCGAGAATGGCATGAGAAAGAAAAAACATGCTTGTGGAGTCGTGTATGGCAGTACGCCTGTCGAGAAGAACATATACCCAAGGTAGGTAGTTACATTGTTTATGAAATAGCGGACCAATCGTATCTCGTTACCAGAGTTTCTGAAGGCGAAATCAAGGCTTATCCGAACGTCTGCCTCCACCGGGGGCGCTTACTTAAAACCTATGATGGTCGCTGTTCTGAATTTCGATGTCCATACCACGGATTCGCATGGCACCTCGATGGAGAATTGAAGAATATTCCCGCTGAATGGGATTTCCCACATCTTGAAACACGGGCAGAGGAGATGACCTTGCCTGAAGTAAAGGTAGGGACTTGGGAAGGTTTTGTTTTCATCAATCCAGACCCTAATGCAGAAAGTTTGCAGGAGTTCTTGGGAGAAGAGATACAACGTCACTTTGAACGATGGAACTTAGCGGACAGATACGTGCAGGCGCATGTATCAAAAATAATAAATTGCAATTGGAAAATAGCCAACGAAGCCTTCAGCGAAGGATTTCATGTAAACGCAACCCACCCGCAAGGAATGACCTACACCGGAGACCCGCAGAGCCAAGTCGATATCTGGGGCAATACCGCAAGAAATATCAGTCCCAAAGGCATACCCTGCCCCCTTCTACCATTCAAACCGACAGAAGAACAAATGCTCCGTGACGCCCTAGACGTTCGAGAAGGTGAACCATTGCCAATCCCCTTTGAAGAAGGAGAAACAATGCGGACGGCTCTTTCCAGAGCAGGAAGGGAACGGTTCCGCGAATCATTCGGTGAGCGCGTGGACGATTTAACTGATGCCGAATTTTTAGAGGCATGGGTATACACGGTTTTCCCGAATTTCATGCCATGGGGGGCGTTTAACCGAATTTTTTACCGCTTCCGCCCCAACGGAGATGACCATGAAAGTTGCATATATGAAATCTTCTTCCTTGCCCCATTCTCTGGAGAACGACCTCCACCAGCAGAAGAAACGAAACTTGGACCCAATGATCCATGGACAGATGCGGAGGAACTTGAAAAGCTAGCCATGGTCGCAGAGCAGGACACCTTCAATATGCAACGAGTGCATCAAGGGCTTAAAGTACTGCGGAGAGAAGGTGTTTTATTGTCTCGATATCAAGAGGCAATCATACGATGGAGGCAGGATCTGATCCAAGAATATGTTGCACAGGGGCCTTTGTAATGGGAGAGAATGGCGGTCTCCGACATGGTTTTTCCAACGCTTTATATCAGCGAGTTGCAGAAAATCAGGTAAAAGTAACTACAGAGAATGGGGAAACAGGGATCTTCGACGGAGAAGGCCGCTGGATTGAAGGCGAAGTGTATGAAGCAGATCCTGAGCTCTGTATTTGGCTTGCTTCAAAGAGAATAGAATCAAGCCATCGGTTAAGTTAAAATAAAGACTTCAGAAATTGGACGGGAACAAGAGATAGGTAGAAAGGGACGGTGTTATGAGAACTGAGACTAAAAGATCGTTCTGTCGCATCTGCCATGCTGCATGCCCAATTGACGTTGAATTCATTGACGGCAAAGCAACAAAGATATATGGCGTGGAAGAAGATCCCCTCTTTGAAGGGTATACCTGTGTCAAAGGCCGCCAGTTACCCGAGCAGATCCACAGTCCAAGCCGAATTCGTTACCCTCTCAAAAAAATGCCTGATGGCCACTATGAGGAGATTTCTTCAGCCCAAGCGTTAGATGAGATTGCCGAACGGCTACGAGAGATCATACGCGAGCATGGAGCAAATTCAATTGCGACATATACAGGAACAGGCGGTTACCAAAATGCCCCATCTGATCCAGTAGCACGGGCTTTCCACAAAGCCATTGGTTCAATCAGCTATTACACATCAATAACAATAGATCAGCCAATGAAAAGGACTGCAACCGTGCGGGCTGGCGTATGGGAAGCGGGCCCACAAAATTTCTCTGAAATAGACGTGCTGCTCGCTGTTGGGTACAACCCAATGGTTTCCAGTTTTGCTCCATTCGGTGGCCTTCAAGGAACAAATCCTTTCACCACCTTACGACGGCGTAAAGAAGAAGGCCTTAAAGTCATTGTAGTTGACCCAAGACGTACTGAATTAGCTACCCAAGCCGATATCCATCTCCAAATCCGACCCGGTGAGGACCCGACACTGCTGGCAGCCTTCCTGAATGTCATACTAAGTCAAGGCCTCCATGACCACGAGTTCTGTGAGAAGTGGGTTGCACCAAATCATCTTGAATCACTTGCTGACGCTGTTCGCTGGTTCACTCCAGAGTACGCGGCGCAGCGATGTGGGGTTTCCCAGAGTGACATCATCGAAGCGGCGACTATGTTTGCTCATGGACCCACTGGAACGGCTGGAACTGGAACAGGTCCATCGATGTCACCGTACCCAAGCTTGATGGAACATCTCATTATTACCCTCAACGTTGTCTGCGGGAGGTGGCTACGAGCTGGAGAGATTGCAGAATCTCGAAGCCTTCTCCAACCCGATACGCCCAAACGAGCACAGGTCCTAGGTCCTTTCGATCCTCTCTCGGGCCCTAAAAGTCGTTTTCGCGGCTTGCGTGGCTATGGGGGGGAGATGCCTTGCACAACTTTGGCACAAGAAATAATAGAACCAGGGGAAGGTCAGATTCGGGCTCTTTTCTCAAACGGCGGCAATCCAGTTGCCGCATGGCCAGATCAAGCCCGAAGCCTTCAAGCAATGGAGACATTGGATCTCCTTGTCGCGATCGATCACCGAATGACACAAACCGCCCAGTTTGCTGATTATATACTCCCACCGCGGTTGAGCCTGGAACGGTCAGACGTGCCGCCGTTCATGGATCGGTGGTTTCGCTCTCCCTACGCTTGCTACACCCCTGCAATCATTGAGAACCCTGAAGGGGATTTACTTAACGACTGGGAAGTCTATTGGGAGATAGCTGAGCGTCTCGGCATCGAGATTGAATTACCTGGAGGAAAAATCCCGCACGGTGAACGCCCGTCAGACGATGATGTTCTAGAGCTTGTCTATGCTGAATCTCTCGTCCCGTTTGACGAAATCCGATCAAACAATGGTCAAGTTATGGAACATTTACGACAAGAAATAAATCCAGCAGACCCTGATGCAGGGGGTCAATTCCACATTGCATTAGATGACCATATGCAAGAACTGCAAGAAATCTCCCAGCAACTAACATCTGCTGAACGAATAACCGGCTTTGACCCGAACGTCCATACCTTCCGACTTATCAGCCGAAGACTGAAAACCCATCTCAATTCATTAGGAGGAGAACTGTCCGCCTTGAATAAGAAAAACCCTACGAATTATGCGTTCATGAATCCAGACGACATGGAAGAACTCTCTATCAAAAACGAAGATCTGATCTCGATCTCTTCTCCTCGAGCATCACTAATAGGCGTTGTCAAAGGAGCCCCTGACATTCGCCGAGGTGTGATTTCCATGGCCCATTCATGGGGAGCTGCGAGTGCAACTGATGAGAAAGTCCGAGATATTGGAGCACCAACAAATAGGTTGATAGATGTCGAAAATGGTTTCGACCCGATAACTGGTCAGGCAATACAAAGCGCTATACCAGTCTCCGTAGAGCCACTTCATGAAGATGCGCTTCTCGGATAGAAAAAGCGACGTGAGCGGCTAATTGATTTGGAGGCGAGCAATGGTCTCCGTGAACTCTGAAACAGTTTCAGAAATGATCTCCTGAACCGTTCGTATCTTCCTGATTCGGCCTGCAACCTGCCCGCTTAGGGCAATAGCAGCTTCCATATCCCCACCAAAGTACAAGGCGTCGGGATTACCGAATTCCCCAAAAACATTGTCTTCAGAGTCCATCAACCGTTCGGAACGGGTTGTACGGAGAGCACGAAGAGCGGGGGAGTGTTTCTGATTAAGGAAAAGAGTGTCGGTTTCGTCAGCATCAAGAATCGCTTGTTTCCAGTTCATATGCACTGGAGATTCATGTGACGAGACCATCTGGGTACCCATCTGTACCCCCTCGGCACCCAAGGCGAAAGCAGCAGCCATTGTCATGCCATCGTTGATACCCCCCGCGGCAATAATGGGCACCGAAACATGTTCACGGACAAGGGGAAGGAGAACCATCGTTGAGACTGGGGTAGGGCTCTTAAATCCGCCACCTTCTCCACCTTCAACAACGAGACCGTCCACGCCGGCATCAACCGCTTTCTTCGCAGCTACCAAGGTGGGGACAACGTGGTATACCGTCAAACCTGCATCCTTTAGGACACCGGTATATTTTGTTGGAGAACCGGCGGAAGTAGTTACAAATTTTACTCCTTGATCTATGACGAACTCAGCAATAGTAGGATCGCGTACGAATGCCTGTGCAATATTGACACCAAAGGGGAGGTCAAGTTCGGTCATGATCTGCATCTCTTCCTTAACGGCATCGAGTTCACCTGAAGAAGTTTCAATGATGCCGCAGGCCCCCGATGCCGATACGGCACTCGCTAACTGTGATCTAGCGATCCAGCCCATAGGGGCCTGAACGATCGGTATAGGAACTCCGAGATCACGGGTTACTCGATTTTCGAAGAGGGGGTGCGGGTATTCCACTTCAAATGCTTCCTTTCGTTAAAGTACGTTTCGTCCACAATTGCATGTTCAAGAGGCGACTGCATACCCAGATTGCAGAATTAAGATTTCTGTGATCACTGCTGGTATTTCAGACTATAAATAAGGTATCTAATTTTGGAACGTTTATGCTCTACTCAGCTCAGTTTGATAGCCCAATTGGCCCTCTCGAAGTACGCGCTTCGGGAAAGGGACTTCAGCGGGTGTTACTTCCTGGGAGGAAATGTCACTACGAAGGAGAATTCGTCAACTGTAATGATGACCATCCACTGCTCTCTCAAACAATCGAAGAGCTTCGACAGTATTTCAATGGGAAGCGGGAACAATTTGACATCTCCCTTGATCTGAAGGGGACAGAGTTTCAGGTAAAAGTTTGGGAATCGCTAGCGATGATCGAATATGGGAGTACGAATACTTATGGCGGCCAAGCAAAAAGAATAGGACGACCTACGGCAGCGAGGGCGGTCGGGGCTGCGAATGCTGCGAACCCAATACCAATCATCCTCCCGTGCCATCGGGTTATTGGAGCGAATGGGGGGTTGACTGGATATGGGGGAGGGTCATCGCTGCTACACATTAAGCAATACTTGCTGGAACTTGAAGAAGCGGACTTTAAACGCATATAGGCCTATTCGTATCGCACACTCGTAAGATTCGACTAAGGCCCCATTCCGTCTAACACGTTCAATGCCTTTGCTACTTCCTCAGCGGTGTTGTAATGGACAAGAGAGAGCCGGACTACACCATCTTCTGCGTCAAGGCCTATTGCCTCCACAAGTCTGTGGGCATAAAAATTCCCATGCCCACAAGAAACTCCAGCTTCGATCAGGGATGAATAAATCTCTCTACTTGGTTTTGAATGCGAATGGAATGCGATTGTTGGGGCTCTAACCGAGTGGCTTATCGAAGGGGATCCTATCAAGCGGAAGTCGGATCGCGAAGCAATATATTCCACCAGAGGTGCCATAATTCTTTGTTCATGGTCCCCGAAGAGTCCAAATACGCGTGAAATTCGTTCACGAATTGGGACAGAATTGGGGTCGTTAAAATGGTGTTCAAAAACAGCGTCGTAGTAGTCAATGATGCCAGCACATGCCGCGACTGCTGCATGGTCAGGGCCAGCAGGGGTCAGTCGGTACGTTGGTTTTTCAGCATTAAAGAAATGACCCTGATTTGCGGTCTGGTCAAGAACCCGCTGGGAAGTGTACATCAATCCGACATGTGGACCATAGGTCTTATATGCACTGTAGAGGTAAACGTCGCAGCCCAGTTCTTTAACGTCTATTGCAGCATGAGGTGCAAAGGAGACACCATCGGTAACAATGATTCCGCCAACCTCGTGAATCCGATCAGCAAGTTCTCTAATCGGATTGATGGTAGCTGCAAGATTAGAAGCATGAGTGACGGCAAGGAGCCGAGTTTTTTTATTAATTAACTTTTCTACGTCAGCCATTTCAAGCAATCCCGTTGCCGGATCAACTTCCCATTCACGAACTCTTATTCCCGTGATTTCGAGACGCCGCCAAACACCTATATTGGCTTCATGATCCTGATTAGTCACGATAATTTCGTCACCAGTTTTCCATGCCGGCCGAAGGGCCTGAGCTAGAACATAGGTATTTTGAGAAGTTGATGGCCCAAAGTGCACCTCTTTCTTCTCCGCATTAAATGTTGCAGGGAGAAGTTCCAAAGCTCGATCCATGGCTTCACCAGCTTTAACAGAAGGGCCAAAATCCCAATAGGGCTGTACTTTCGATCTAGTGAAGAAATCATTTAAAATAGATATAACATACGTGGATACGTAGCTTCCCCCAGCATTCTCTAGGTGTGCCCATTGAGCAGATTCGTCTTCGGCAAAGACTGGGAATTGCCCCCGCACGAAATCTAGATCAAGAGAAACCACAGTATGAATCTACCCGTTGCGTTCCCAGTTCAGTGGCTGGTCGTGGAAGTAAGAAAAGACGAGTAGTCTGCTCTGAACAGACTTGGAGAGGATATGGGAGAGAACCAACAATGCTGTACGCCTCAACGTAGTAGCAAAAAAATCTCTAAAATCTCTCAGGGTTCACAGAGAGGAAGCAGCCACGAAGAGATGGTCACTCTTAAAGGAGGAAACTTTCTCATGGGCACCGACTACCGTTTCGGGCGCACCCAGGATGGTGAGATCCCCTCTGTCACAGCACACGTTTCGCCATTTGCTATAGATAGGTTCGCTGTTACCAATAGCCAATATGCATTATTTGTCGAAGAGACAGGATATATCACGGAGGCTGAGCAGATTGGTTGGTCTTTTGTTTTTGCTGGCCTCCTTCCGGATGACTTTGAGGACACCCGAGGAGTTCAGGGATCTCCATGGTGGAGGCAAGTTTTTAGAGCGAATTGGAAGCTTCCTGAAGGGCCTCAATCCTCGATCGACAAAAGGATGGACCATCCCACGGTCCATGTTTCCTGGAACGATGCTGCTTCTTACGCTAACTGGGTTGGAGGTCGACTTCCGACAGAAGCTGAATGGGAGTTTGCAGCAAAAGGTGGCCTGGAGAACCCACTTTTCCCATGGGGCAATGAACTCGAACCCGAAGGCCATCACCTCATGAATGTGTGGCAGGGATCATTTCCGGACAACAATCTTGAAGAAGATGGGTGGTATGGGACAGCGCCGGTCGGTTCATACCCGCCGAATCGATATGGCCTAGGAGAGATGACTGGAAATGTATGGGAATGGTGCAGTGACTGGTTTTCTATTGATCAAAAACGTGGCGGAAGTGACTCTCAGGGTCCAGCAACAGGGGAAGGAAAAGTGATAAAGGGAGGTTCGTATCTATGCCATGCTTCATATTGCAATAGGTATAGAATCGCAGCGAGAAGTTTGACTACCACCGATAGCTCTATGGGCCATCTTGGATTTAGGACTGTTCGCGACATTGAAAGTTAATGGGTTATACGGGGTCAAGGGAATCAGCGGCTTCAATTTCCTCTCTCGTTACCCCAAGCAAGAAAAGAATGGCATCGAGGTAGGGGACCCTGAGACTCGTATTTGCTGCATCTTGGACTATTGATTTTGCGTTAAACGCAATTCCGAGCCCAGCTTCGCTAAGCAGATCTAGATCATTCGCTCCATCACCAACAGCGACAGTCTGTTCGATCGGCACGTTCTCTATTTCAGCGATTTCATGTAAGAAAGCTGCCTTTGCTTGTCGATCAATTAGTGGGCCAGTTAGTTCTCCCGTCAGCCGCCCATTCTTAATTTCAAGTTGATTCGCGCTGCAGTGTTTGATACCCAGTTCTTTCTGTAGACGTTCAGTGAAAATCGTAAACCCTCCGCTAACTATGGCAGTGGTATAACCGAGCCTTCCAAGAGTCCGGCAGAAAGTTCGTGCCCCAGGCGTGAGTGTAAGCGCATGCCATGCACGTTCTATTGCTACTTCGTCGAGTCCGGCGAGGAGAGCGACTCGTTCCCGTAAAGCTTCAGCGAATTCTATTTTCCCTTGCATTGCAAGGGTAGTTATAGCTGCCACTTCATCCAAACACCCTGCTTGTGTGGCCAAAAGGTCGATAACCTCGTTTTGGATAAGTGTGGAGTCGACATCGAGGACTACAAGACGTTTCGCTCTTCTGCTCAGGTTCAGTGGTTGGATGGCGATGTCCATTCCTGGATTAGAGGAGGCTACTTGCATAAGGTTCCGCCGCATTATGGAGATATCGCCTCCACTGACCGAAAGTTCGTAACTCATGACCGGATAGCGAGATAAGCGAACTATCCGGTCAATGTTGCCTTTGCCATCTGCAATGGCGGCAGTTGCAACGCTTATTTCTGACGGGGATAGCTTCTCGCCGATAAGGGTAATAGCGTAAGGTTGCCTGTATTGGGTTGGATTGTCATCGACTTCTTCAACATCGACTTGGAGATCGCGCTTGAATCCAAAAAGCAACAGGTCCTTCAACGCGTCATCTCCATCATCGATTTCAATTAGTACATCTAGAGTCAAACGACGCCGAACCACTATTTGCTCAATATCTCTGATAGTGGCATTCATGCCATCAAGGACGTGAAAAAGATCGGCTGAGATTCCCAATTGGTCGGGACCTGTCACTCGAACTAGAACCGTTTGCATGTTCTCCACCCTCTGACACTACCCAGAGAACATCCCATGGCGGGGACAGAATAGAAGAACTATCGGGTTTTCTAGATTGAGGAAGTCCAAATATTACAAACATGTGAAGTTCCAGTTATTTTTAGTTTTTCTAAGTAGGGTGATTCCATATCGCCACCTTGATGGGCATCGACCATCAATAGAAAATAAGGGCGGTATGGGAGGAAAAAAATGATCAAGAAGAGCAAGATTCTTCAATTACTTGCGGTTCTGTTCGCTTTCACCCTCATCTCTGCAGCATGCGGTGATGACGATGACAGCAGCAGCTCTGCAAGTAGCGAAACCAGTGCAAGTGAAGAAAGTACTGATGAGGTAACTCTCACCCAAGATGGTGAGAGCCTTCTCGATACTGTACAGGCGCGCGGGACCCTAAACTGTGGTGTTTCCGGTGCAGCTGTTGCATTCTCAACCCTTGACCCGTCAGGGGAAATGGTAGGTTTCGACGCCGACTTCTGTCGGGTAGTCGCTGCCGCCGTGTTGGGTGATGCTAGTGCAGTGAACTTTGTTTCACTTACTGCTGCTGAACGGTTCACAGCTGTACAATCAGGGGACGTTGATGTTCTCATGCGTAATACAACCTGGACTCAGAGCCGTGACACAGATGTGGGCATGGACTTTGGGCCAACCACCTACTATGACGGTCAACAACTGATGGGTAAAGCCGCTGATGGCTTCTCCGGTTCCAGTACTGTTGCAGATCTAGAAGGTGCCACAATTTGTACGAACGCTGGTACGACAACAGAAAAGAACATAGGTGATGCTGCGGAAGCTGCAGGAGTAACAATCAATCTCCAAACCTATGAAGACTTTGATATCGTCACTGACAACTTCATTTCTGGAGCTTGTGACATTATCACCACTGATGGTTCTGGACTTGTTGGCCGAAAGGCACAACAGCAGCCAGAAGGCGAAGAATGGGTAATTTTCCCAGGTGCTCCGATCTCGAAAGAGCCACTCGGTCCTACCTATGGACAAAATGATAGCAAGTGGGCAGATGCAATTAACTGGTCTGTTTACGCAACAATCATTGCATCCGAAAAGGGAATTACTTCAGGAAACGCAGCAGGCGTTGTAGGGAACGATGCGTTTGACGCAGAGTCACAGCGTCTCATGGGTGGCGAAGGTGAACTTCAGTCTCTCATGGGCCTCGCAGCCGATGCTTTCCAACAGGTTATTACTCAAGTTGGTAACTATGACGAGATTTACGCTCGTAACCTGAACCCAGTTGGCCTTACCCGTGCTGGCTCATCCAATGCTGGATGGGAAGACGGTGGGCTTATCTACGCTCCACCTGCACGATAAGTAGCGGATAGAGTAAATAGTTTTATACGGCGAGCTTGGCCAGTCTTTCGACTAGCTTCCGCTCTTCGGTAAATATTTCGGATAACGAGCTGAGGGCTTAACCCCTCAGCTCGTTTCCGTATTATCATTGCTCGTGGGAGAACAATGAAATATTTTGGGGGTCAAAGTTGAGTGTGATGTCGGAGACGTCGTCTCCTAGCTACCATCATCAAAAACCACCGTTCTACCGTGATGCCACGGTCGTAAAGTGGCTGTTTCAACTCGGAGCCCTAGCTCTTGTTATTTTTGCTCTTTGGTTTCTTTCAAGCCAAGCACGAGACAACCTTGCAGCTAGAGACATTTCCACCGGCTTTGATTTCCTTAGCATCGACCCTGGTATAAATCTCTCTGAAGGAATTGACACTCGACCAGCGACAGGTGGTAGGGCACTATGGGTTGGAATGGTCAACACCATCCGGTTAGCTACGGCCGGTATTCTCTTTGCGACGATACTGGGCCTATTTGTTGGCCTCGCTCGACTTTCGAAAAACTTGGTTGTGAACAAGCTTGGGTCAGTGTTTGTCGAGACCCTTCGCAATATCCCGCTCCTTGTACAAATCTTGCTTTATGGAGCTATTCTTGCCAACCTCGGAGATCTTCAATTTGATTCTGGGTGGGATAACTGGGTTATTTGGTCCAATAAGGGCCTATCTGTCCCTCGGGTCTTCATTGCTGACGGCTTCTACCAGTGGGTTGTCTTTATGATCATAGGCGCCATTGCTGCCCGATGGGCTTACAATAGGCGGTCACGTCTTCGTGATGAGACGGGTCAGGATGCCTATCCAGGTTTCGCTTCATTGGGCGTGCTGGGAGCTTTTGCTGTTATCGGTTGGTTCATCCACCCTATTTTTGGTTGGGTAGGAAATATCTTCGGCGGGATAGAAGACGGAATCTCTAAAATTCCTGAAGAAGCCCTGCAGGCAGTGCTTTCGATTTTGGCGGTTGTCTTAGCTGTTAATTGGATTCGCGGTTTCCTTAAATCCAGAAGAACTCCCGGAGGATCAGCTCATTTAACAGATGATGACAAATTCAGAATTTTTTTTGCTGGGATAGGGGCAGGCTTAGCAATTTTGGTGGTCTATGTTGTATGGCCCGGTCTTTCAAGCTGGATCATCAATTCATCAAGTGATCTATTTGGAGTCCTTGAAGATAAATTCGGAAATGGTCGCACGGGAGGGCCATTCGGGGTTGATCGTCCCGAAGTCGTCAAACCGGGGAAGTTCGAGAAATATGGACCCTCAGGCCTCACCATGTCGCTTGGGTTCGCTGCTGTTTTTTTCGGTGTGGTTCTCTATACAGCTGCCTTTATAGCGGAGATAGTTCGTGGTGGGATTTTAGCGGTACCCAAGGGTCAGATTGAAGCTGCGAATTCTCTGGGAATGAAACGCTCAGCTGCTTTAAGAACGGTTATTCTTCCACAGGCCTTGCGAGTTATTATGCCGCCATTGGGAAACCAGTATTTAAATTTAACGAAAAACACTTCGTTGGCTATAGCAGTAGGTTTTAGCGACCTTGTTCAGGTTGGTCAGACCGTCGGAAACCAAACTGGCAAAAACCTGTCCGTTTTCGCCATCTGGATGTTGTTCTATCTCGCTTGTTCATTAACGATTTCTGTAGCTGTGAATTTCTTCAATGTTCGACTGAAAATAGTGGAGCGATGAGATGAATGAGCCAACCATGATAAAGGTAGAGTCCCGACCTGAAGAAACCAGCAGCACTCCGCGCGAATGGATTCGCAAGAACCTTTTTTCAAATATTCCCAATACGATTCTCACGATCGTATTTGGCGCTTTCACTATCTATGCCATCCGAGGGGTGTTGGGGTTCGTCCTTAGCGGCGAACGACGTTGGGAAGCGGTCGCTACTAATATGCGACTCCTTATGGCACAAGGCTATCCCGCTAACCAGTTCGTAAGAGTGTGGTTTACTCTGGGCTGTTTAATGGCTCTGACCGGATTGTCGTTAGCCGCATGGAAAGCTTCAGGGAGGTTACCAGCTACGAAGATTTCAATTTGGATCATGAACACGGGGGCCGGATTAGCTCTTTTCGCCGTGTTGGCTCCAATCTCAGCAGCATCGAAATTAGGTTGGGTCATCGCTGCAGCCATATTTCTTCTTATAGGGCTGGGAATCTGGTTTGGATTAAGGGGGGAGAATAAACGGCCCACAGGATCAATGCCAACCGTATGGTTCTCATTCGGTTTTCTTGCAATTCTCGTCCTGAGCCTTTGGACAGTTCCATATGGACACTATGCATTTGTCGAAGGTGAATTAATTGCAGAGACCGGCAGGACTGTTGCAATGAGCACAAAGCTGCCTTTCACGGTGATGTGGTTGATCCTTGTTGGGTCATACCTTTTCGGCGTTCGAATTCGAGAATACATTCCCAGTGGCAGGACGAAAGCAGTTCTCGTCGGACTCTGGTTCCTTTCCCCATTTATCTTGAATTGGATTGTCCTTCGAGATCCTGATTTTGATTATGCACATATCGCTTCGACGGATATCCCACTGGCGCTCCTATTTATTATCGGAGGAGGAGTCGCTCTATACATATTGTCAAAACCATCGCTGGGAGAAGTTGGACGAATCCTAGCTATAGGACTCCTCTTCTTTGCTGTCTTCAACTGGATAGGTGCTTTCTTCGGTTGGTACTCCATGTTGCAGAAAGTGCGAATCAGTTTCGTCCTCCTAGCGTTGGCGGCCCTAATCGCCCCTAACTTCGCCTCTGACCGGAAGACTCGGCTCCGATTTGTCGCAGGCTGGAGCGCCCTAATCGCTATCTCTCACTGGCTTATCACCGCCGTAAATTCCCCCTCGACCCTTGAATTACAAGGCCCGACCTATCTTGGGGGATTCTCATTGACACTATTCGTAGCAGTTCTGACTCTCCTGTTAAGTTTTCCACTCGGAGTGCTTTTAGCTTTAGGTCGGACATCGACTATGCCAATTGCACGAGTCCTTTGTACCGGCTACATAGAATCCATCCGTGGTGTTCCACTCATAACCATCCTGTTCTTCTTCTCGAATATCCTTCCACTTTTCCTTCCCGAAGGGATGGAAATAGCCGAACTAGCAGCAATCGTTACCGGCTATACCCTTTTTAGTGCTGCATACCTTGCGGAAAATGTCCGAGGTGGACTCCAATCCGTTATGCGAGAACAATATGAAGCATCAGATGCTATAGGGCTAACTACTAGTCAACGAACAGGCTTTATAGTTCTGCCACAAGCATTAAGAGTTTCTATACCTCCCTTAGTTGGTCAGGCAATAGGTGTCTTTAAAGAAACTTCACTGGTAGCAATCATCGGTGCGTACGATATTCTCCGCATAGCCAACTCTGTAGTCCCTGCCCAAACAGAATTCCTCGGAGTCAAACGTGAAGGATTACTCTTAGTATCGGTCATCTATTTCATCGTCGCATTTTCAATGTCAAAGTACAGTCGGCGACTGGAAGAACGCGTCGGGCTAGGTGAGCGATGAGAATAGACGTATTAGACTATAGGCAGCGCATAAAGAGAGGCAGCGCGTATGAGTACTGAAAAAATACAGGGGACCCGGTCCGACATGATCGTCTGTGAAAATGTCGACAAATGGTTTGGAGATTTCCAAGCACTCAAAGGGATAACGGCAACCATTGCAGAAAAAGAAGTTGTTGTAGTTCTCGGCCCATCGGGCTCAGGTAAATCAACCTGGATTCGATGTATCAACCGGCTTGAAGCCCACCAGAAGGGAACGATTATCGTTGATGGGGTAGAGCTCACAAACGATCTGCGGAATATTGAAAAAATCCGTTCTGAGGTAGGAATGGTCTTCCAACAATTCAACCTCTTCCCGCATATAACTGTGCTTGACAATGTGACACTTGCTCCCAAATGGGTTCGTAAACTGCCAAGGGCAGCAGCAGAAGAGAGAGCTAAAGAACTTTTGGAAATGGTGGGGATACCTGAGCAAGCAGCTAAGTACCCTGGGCAGTTATCTGGCGGTCAGCAACAACGGGTCGCAATCGCTCGGGCCCTTGCCATGGAACCTCGCATCATGCTTTTCGATGAGCCAACATCGGCACTCGACCCTGAGATGATTAAAGAAGTGCTTGATGTAATGAGAGATTTGGCTCTTGGTGGGATGACAATGATGGTAGTTACCCATGAGATGGGGTTCGCCCGAGAAGTTGCAGACAGGATCTTTTTCTTGGAGTCAGGGGAGATAGTGGAAGTTGGGACACCAGAACATTTCTTTACAAATCCGACTGAAGACCGAACCAAACTCTTCCTTAGTCAGATTCTCTAAATTTTCTAAACTCTGGCCAAATTGTCGCGATGAAGTAACTAAGAGGCTAAACTCCTATCTGAAAATAAAATATGTTTGATGGGGTTCCGAAGTTCGGTGAAAATCCGGCGCTGTCCCGCAACGGTGAAGTCCAAATGTAAAAATGAGGAATAAGTCCGGTCGAGTTCTTATCAAATCGAACATTCTCGAGGTAAGGACAAGTTCGAAACTGGATATCCAGCAAGTTCTGTCTCCCTAGCGAGGGTATCCAATGAAAAAAATACGAAATTTAATCCTCCTGCTAGTGATTGTCCTCGCCGTTTGTGGCTGTTCCAGCGAGTCAACCCAAGTCAAAGCTACAGGAACTGAAGTACAAACAGATAGAGGTTCTTCTGGCGAACAGCTCGAGTCTATGATGTACCCCGTAACCGTTTCCCATGGCGCAGGGGATCTGATCGTAGAAAACAAACCTTCACGGATACTTTCGTTATCTCCCGCAGCAACAGAAATCTTGTTTGCGATTGGAGCGGGCCATCAAGTTTATGCTGTCGATGATCAGTCAAACTATCCCCCAGAAGCCCCCACGACGGGTATTTCGGGTTATGCGCCCAATCTCGAAGCAATTTTAGGTATGGAACCAGATCTTGTCGTGCATTCCTACCTTCCAGAAGATCTTGAAACTAGTCTTGCAAATGTTGGGATACCTTCAATGGCCCAATTCGCAGCTAGTAGTCTCGCTGATACCTACGAGCAAATAGAGATGCTTGGTATAGCGACAGACAACCAGCAAGCTGCGGAAGGGTTGATTTCTTCAATGAAGTTAGAGATTCAAATCCTTGTAGACAAAGCTGAAATCCTTGGCGGAGGTACTTTCTACCACGAGCTTGACCAAACCTACTATTCGGTTACCTCCTCAACATTTATTGGAGAAATCTACACACTCCTCGGACTTGAAAATATCGCAGATGATGCTGATCCGGATGGATCCGGATATCCCCAATTAACAGAAGAATACATTCTCGCCCAGAACCCAGATTTTATTTTCCTAGCTGATATAAAATGCTGTGGGCAGACGTCAGCTACCGTAAACTCACGACCGGGCTGGGGAGCTCTTTCAGCGGTTCAGGAAAACGTTGTAATTGAGCTCGATGATGATATCGCCTCACGTTGGGGGCCAAGGGTGGTCAACTTTATTTCAGAGATTGTAAACGCGATGGAACAGCGTGCTAGCTAGAACGAACGACCCAATTGCTCCACCGAAGCTAACGTTCCGCTGGATTGCAAGTTCGGGGATAGTCCTGTTAATCGCAGCATTTCTTGGATTGATTATCGGACCAGTATCCATACGCCCTGATCGGGTCTTCCTTGAAATATTTGATCATTTCCCTGGAGTTAAGATCGATTCAGGTTTATCCGAGATCGAAGCAGCCATCGTCTGGGATGTCCGTCTACCAAGGATGGTCCTTGGTTTAATCGTCGGTGGTTTACTCGCCATTTCCGGTGCCGCATATCAAGGTGTGTTCCGGAACCCTCTTGCGGATCCCTACTTATTGGGTGTTGCCGCAGGGGCAGGGCTCGGTGCAACCGTAGCGATAGCGTCCGGAGCGACCAGTGGCACCGGAGTGGTAGATACCCTGCCTGTGGCAGCATTTCTAGGGTCGGCAGTTGCAGTTGGAATAACGTTATTGGTGGGTGGGGCTGTTGGAAAATCAAATAGAACAGCAAGTCTTCTTCTGGCAGGAGTAGCCGTTGCTTCTCTTTGCACGGCAATTCAAACGTATGTTCAACAGAGAGAAACATCAACTTTGCGACAAGTCTACAGTTGGATACTTGGTCGCCTCAGTACCAGTGGATGGAATGAAATTCTGATGATCCTACCCTATGCGGTTGTATCAGTTGCGGTGATGCTGCTTATGCGCGGTTCGTTGGATGTCCTTGCAGTCGGTGAAGAAGAAGCCCGTTCGTTAGGTTTGCGGCCTGAACGTGTCCGTTGGATAGTAATAGGGGCAGCCTCCCTTGCGGCTGCGTCAGCTGTAGCAGTAAGCGGGCTTATCGCCTTTGTCGGCATTATTGTCCCCCATACGGTGCGACTAGCCGTCGGAACATCAAATCGACTGGTTCTCCCACTATCGCTTATGCTTGGAGCAGCTTTTCTTTCACTAACCGATCTGATCGCTCGAACTCTCCAATCCCCAGCAGAGTTGCCGATCGGAGTTGTTACAGCTTTCTTTGGGGCTCCTTTCTTTCTATTCATTCTCCGGAGTCG
>CAJWET010000003.1 GCA_913031515.1 uncultured Acidimicrobiaceae bacterium
TAAGAATGGCTTGGGATTTGTCCGTAATGGTAAAATTAAAAATATCTATGCCTTAGTTTCAAGAAAAAAAACCAAAAATGAAAATGCAGACAGGTTGGTAGAATATATCTGGGACAACTTTAACATGTTGCCATTTGCATTAAGGTGGATTGTTAAAGATTGGGAAGAAAAGGAAGCAAGGGAACTGCTAGAAATTTTGGTTAAAAAGAAAGTGGTTCACGCATATGCCATTCTTGTAGAGGCTAATGGTAAGACAGTTGCACAGGCAGAACACACGTTTATTCCAACCAAAACTGGTGTCACAATCACCACTATGGGATAGCTGGAACTGCCAAAAATACTCTCTATTTTTACCTAACATATTGCTTCTTCATTTGCGTGACCTTCTAACAAAGTAACACAGCCTAAAATTACGTTATCAAAATTATTTCCTTCACCAATTGAAAATCTCGTTTAGTAGAATTGGTGTCTTATAATTTGAAAAAATTTTGCGAAGTAAATCCTCTGTTTGAAATGATGGCTCCGTCTCCGTAAAAGCTTCTTCAGAAGTAGTATCTTTTTCAAAATTAATTTCATAATGGGAACCATCTAGGGTATAAAGCCAGTTGCTTGGATCATCTATTGTTCTTAGTTCAACATCAAAAGTGTAAATTCCATCACTGTTAAAGATTGGACCTACTAATTGAAGAGGTGTAACACTTGTTAAATTAGTTCCTGATACATCTGGGCTATATTTAGAACCTAGCGTAACGTACGCATTATGATCATATTGTTTTTCTCCTATTATTTTTATTATTGCATCATTATTAGGTTGAACATCTATGATCAAAATATCATCTTGAGCAAAAAAATACTCTCTCAATAAATTTTCATTGTTTTTTGATATAGATAGAAAATAAGTTACATTTTGTATGTATTCATTATTGGTACTATCATATGTTCTGATTTTGATCTTTTCATTATCTATTCCATCTGATGACAGTAATTCAAGATTCACAACAATTTCTCTGCCTTCATAGCTTAGTGAAGAGATGTTTTCAACATACATTTCATTTTCAAAGACACTGAACTCTTTATTTTTTAAAATAATAGGAAGAATTGCATTGTATAATGATTTTGCGACAATGGAGTTTCCTTGATCAGAGACATGACCTTGATCCCAATAAATCGCCTCAGTTTCATTATCAAAAATATCTCTTATATCAATAGTTTTAGCACAAGTCTTAATCTCTGATAGTTTTTTTGCGTAATCCTGGTAAACTGATAACGATTCTATTAATGGTTTTTTAGAATAGTCATCTCCGATTTTTGCATATTCTGATTCTTGTTTAGTTAAGATTTTGTTTCCAAACCCAGCAATCGGTTGAAGGGAAATAACAGTATCAAAACCGTTCTCATTTCCAAATTCACAAATTACTTCGAAATTTTCTTTTATCTTATTTGGAGAATTATTTGCACGTAAATCGTTCCAACCATCATATGTTATAATTAAATCTGGTGAAAATGTTATCATCTTTTGTTTTACAAGTTTTAATTCCGTATCAGAGTCTGCACCCTGAATTCCAGAATTAATCACTTCTATATCAAAACCAAAATCTTTTTCGTTTAAAAATTCCTGCATGAATCCAGGTATAGTGGTTTCATCTGATGTAGCACCAGCCCCAAACATTGTTGAACCACCAATCATAAAAATTCTATACGTGTTTGATGGTTTAATTTCAGAAAATTCAGCACCACGAAAGCCTAAACTGTTGATTGTTATTGATTCGGATCTTTGATTAGGAACTATTTCACCACCTGATGTTTTAATCTCATAAAAATCCAAACAAAGCTGTCTTTTTTCTGTTTCACCGATGTTTTGAAATATTTCATTATCTTCAAACTCACAATTAATCTGTGTTACCCACCAAATATTGGCAACAATTTCAACAGCTAAAAGTAAGATCGTTATCCCGATAATTCCTAATGCAGCTTGTTTTTTGTATGAAACTTGAAGTGACATTTTCTATTTCCTACAAATGAAATAATTTTCCATTATCATATATTCCATGCCGTTTTTAGAAGCATGTCATAGGAGGGTATCAGCAAAAATCTTTGTGATTATTACTTCTCCCTGACACGATGGACATTTTGATACAATTTTGAAAACAAAATCACCCTTGGAAAATTTACGCTTCAGTTCTTTCCTACATGAACCACATTGTTCTAGAGTACATGGTTCCATAAACTCATTTTTGTTATACATCACTGAGATACTCCCAAAGTGTTTCCTACACCTATAACAAGTACAGTTTGACCGTTGATAGTGTTATCAGTGATCACTTCATGAACTCGGCTTTTGATATTTTCAGTTTGGTTGGCAATTTCTTTTTTCATAAGAGTTATTGCTTCCTTCACTGATTGTTTTACCACAATTGAAAAAATAGGAATATCAAATTTTGTGGCGAGTTCCTCGATCTTAAATCTATCAGTACCAATTCCACCTATTGCGGCTCCGAATCCCTGTGATACGGTTCCTGAATCTTTTCTTGAATGCTGGGTTGACGAAACTGCCACCGCCTCTGGGCTCACGTTCGCCGAAATCAGAAATGAAGTCTTGTTGGGCGAAGAAGATAGCATTCTCGACGAATACAGCGAACAAGTCGTCGTGACCTGTCTTGCGACCCTTTCAGAAGAAGATTTCGTCGCTGTCATGGCATCAGGGATACTTGATGATGACGATAATGAGGTTGATGAGAATCCTGACGCAGAGCCCGACTTTGACCGAAATCAAAAGTTCCCAGATGAGCTCGCACCCGATTTGGTAAGTAACCCTGCATTCGCTGACCCCGGAATTCAGATAATTGTGAGTCCCGGAATCGTCGACGGGTACCTATGGGAAGGAACGATTTCAGGAAGCGGAATGCCCCCTGATCTCGTAACCGTGATTTTCGGTTGTGCAGGTTCGGTGGAAATGATTTTAGCGAACTTTTTCGTAGCGTGTGATTTATCCAACCCGACTTTTGCATTCATAGACGATCAGGGTAATTTCTCTGCCACAATTGAGGAACCTCAACCAACTTCGCCCGAAGGCTCTTGTCTACTTATCACAACCGACCCTGACGACAATCCTGACACTGATGACGGACCGGGCGCAATTATTTGTAGTACCGAAGATAAACCACAAACCTATCCAGAATATCTCGAAGAAGATTTGTCGAGTGCGGATGCATTCGCTGACCCGGGCATCAAGATAGTCATAAGCCCAGGAATCGTCGACGGGTACCTATGGGAAGGAACGATTTCAGGAAGCGGATTCACCCCCGGAGAAACTGTTAGATTAGTCGGCTGCGACGCGACCTATGAGACGTTCGTAGAAACGTTCCTATTTTCCTGTGGTTTCGAAGATGTTACTATTCTCGGCGACGTTGACGAAGATGGCAGCTTCACCAGCGAACCACTCGGGCCAATCCCAACAGGAACCGCCAACGGCACATGCGCAATGATTGGAACCGATCCTGACAACAACCCTGACACTCAAGATGGTCAGGGTGCTGTCGTCTGCACTCGCTAGTACAAAACTGAACTAGAGCCTTTAGGATTGTGGAGTGACTTCGTCCATGCCGATAAGAGAAACCGGGTTAACCCCGTTCCAGCCGTTGGACTGGGCGTTGCTCTGTGGAGCCGCAGGTATTTGGGGGGCATCATTCTTCTTTATTGATATTGGGTTAGAGGCCTTTTCGCCGGGAATAGTTACCTGGTTTCGTGTCGCCTTCGGATGTGCGACACTTTGGTTGCTTCCATTCCAACGTAACCCTGTCCACCGATCGGATTGGCCAAAAATTGTTTTGTTGGCCATCACGTGGATGGCTTTCCCACTCACACTGTTCCCCATAGCCCAACAATGGATTAACTCTTCCCTAACAGGGATGATGAATAGTGCCATGCCTATTTTCACCGTCATCGTCGCAGGGCTCTTCTTTGACACCTCAACCTCCCGTCGCCAAATGGTCGGAGTTATTATCGGCCTACTTGGTATCTTCCTTATCGGAATTCCGGAGATGTCTGGCGATGGCACTAACGCCCTTGGGGTCGTCCTTGTAGCAGCTGCCGTTTTTTCTTATGGAGTAGCAGTCAATGTCGCTGGTCCGCTCCAGCAGAAATATGGGGCACTGCCCGTTGTTCGTCGAGCATTACTGGTAGCAGCTTTTCTCACCGCTCCATACGCTGCCTCTGGCATATCCGGTAGTGGGTTTGGGTGGGGACCATTAGTCGCATGCCTAGGGTTAGGGGTCGGTGGCACCGGCATCGCTTACGTGATGGCCTCCCAATTGACCGGAAGAGTTGGCGCTGTCCGGACATCCATCGTGACTTACCTAATCCCGATAGTGGCAACGGTTCTCGGAGTTCTCTTTCGCAATGATTCGGTCACGGCTTGGGCGCTTATCGGAACTGTGGTTGTTCTCGGTGGAGCCTACACCGCTAATTCAAACTAAGTTTTAGTCTCTACTCTGGGCCGTGTTCCCAACGTGTCGTGTCGAAACCGAATGAGATCGTGGGTTCGAAAAATTGTTCCACCGCCGGTGCGATTTCTGCCATAGATTTTGAGAGGTTCAAAAGGGATATGTCTTCTGGTTTCATATCTTCAGACATTGGCACAGCAACGAGATAGTTTAGGACCTCATCCATTTGGGCAAGCATTACTTCATAGAAAGATTGAAGGTCTTCTATCGTAGAAGAAGCGCGTTTATGGCTTCGTTCTGCCATAGTTTCAAGGTCCCATTCACCCCATTCAGAAAGGTCATCGAAACCGCTGGGTAGTGTGATTGGCTTTGTCATTCAGTCAACCCCCCATTTTCGACGATCATTTGATGCGCCTTCCATAACCCCTGTCGAACGAAGAGCTCTTCATCTTTAAGGACAAAGGATTTTTTCGCACCGGATTTCAACATAGCTTGGGTTTCCTCTATTTGTCGGCCGTCTTCGTTCATGATGTCTCGAAACATCACTCGGCTGTATTCTTGACTGAAACGTTCTGCTGCGTTTGTTGCCGTTGGATAACACGTCGTGGAGAACCAGTGGGTCTTGTCGACAGCGAGTGGAATGAACTGGTGGGTGAAATAGCTTCCCTGCGTTAATGCAAGGAAGAAGGAAGGGAAAAACACTTGAAGTTCGAAAGACCAGTCGTTGCTGCCTGTCGGGTTGATTCCGGGTGGAGCGAGGGCTGCCGATACTTCTTCTCCGTCGACCATCGAGGCGCTTGCTATTGTTGCCCCGTGCCCATAAGCATGCATGGCGAGAGGGCTTGGTTTATGTCCCATATTACCGAAGAGGGATGCACGCGCATGGTGACCTACTACGGCCATATCAATAAAGCGGGTGTACGGATTATCCTCGCTGATATACGCGTCAGGGAGCGACCGGTTGTGCTGATATGGGGTGTGGCATACTTCCTGAAATGCATCTTTTACCAATTTCCAATTCGCGTTAACCACGGTTTCAAAGGTGTAGACTTGCCCTGAAGTTTCTTCGAATGGGTATCCGTCGAGTCCTTTTGCGAGATCCCCAAGGTATTCACTGAGTGTCTCTTTCGGGTCGGGATCCACGTTGATAAAGATAAAACCCTGCCACTCTCCGACGCTGACCGGAGTTAACCCTAGACAGGATTTGTCAAGGTCAAAATAGTTCTCTTCATCGGGGACAACCACGAGGTCTCCTTCAACGTCGTACGTCCACCCATGAAACCGGCAGTTGATTGAGCGAAAATTCCCCGTGTCATCATACGCGATCTTGTTCCCTCGATGCGAGCACACATTGTGGAATGCATTGACGCCGCCGTCCTTACGTCGGATAACAATGACCGAGGTATCACAAACCGGTAATTCTTTTACCATGTAATCGCCGGCGTTGGGGATTTGTTCGATACGGCACGCATTCATCCAACATTTTTTAAAGACGTACTCGCGCTCGAGCTGAAAGTATTCTTCCGAGTAGTACGGTTCCGTGGAAACTTCTCCTGTGCCCATTTCTGGGTACAGGTCGTGATATCTCCTATTCCCTGCATATGGATTATTTTCTAGCGCTGTCATATTCCCTTTCCCAAAAGAAATTTTTATCTTTGTATTTGTTCTTCTCCTAAGCCTGTGGCCTCATTCAGCTCCGCTATCCCGTCTTCTGGAACAACGTTATTTTGCTGGGTAGTCTCAGCTTCAACCAATTGTACAAGTTTGTCAACTACGGCTACTGGATCCATTTGATCAGTAGTCGCTACGCCGCGCATCATCGTAAACATGTCCATATTCGGGGCTTGCAGTGAATCTTCTCCAAACCATTCCCACATAGTTTCAGCCACGACAGAATTAAAACCCGTGTCGTGCGGCCCAGGATTAATCATGGTTACGTCAATGCCCTGTGATTCAAGTTCGACACGCATGGCTTTGCCCATTCCCTCGAGAGCGTGTTTCGTCATACAGTATGGACCGAACGTTGGGAATGATTCTAAGCCTCCAATGGATGACATGATAATGACTCTGCCCGAGCCTCTGGGAATCATCCCAGCGAGCACTTGTTGGGTAATGGCCAGAGTCCCAAAAACATTTACTTCAAAGTTTGCCCGGACGCGTTCCATCGGGACGTCCGCCATCGGACCTGTCTGACCAGTTCCTGCATTATTAATAAGGACATCGATATCCCACTGGGTAACCTTTTCAACATCGTCTGTTGTGATGTCAATTTTTTCAACATTCAGGTCCGGATGTGCAGCAGCTAATTCAGAAGCCTGCTCTTCGGTTTCAGTCGTAGCTATCACATTATGGCCACGTTCAGCCAAGGCAACACTGACACCGCGTCCAAACCCTGATCCTGCTCCAGTGACTAAAACCGTCTTACCCATAGTTTCCTCTCCCTCGCGGGTATGGCAATGACTAATTCTTATGCCGCGTCTGCTTCAGCTTTTGCAGCATGATGAGCGTCGACGATTGCTTTAACTTCTCGCCAAGTATAAGTTGGGCCTTCTGTCCCATCTTCATTCATGAAGATCGCCCCATTCGCCACGTGGACAAAATAAATAGTATCTGTATCATGTTTGGTAGCCTCATGAACCGCACCAGCGGGTTCATATATGTATCCGCCTTCAAAAGCTACGCCGCCACGGTATTGCAGGTCACCTTGAAGTACATAAACCACTGTTTCACCGAGGTGTACGTGTGGAGGAATAACGGTGCCGGCTTTAGATTTGATCAAAGCGGTGTAGCTTCCATTTTCTTCACTGATTCGAAGAATCATCATGGCATTTTCTCCTGGTTCACTATTCGGTAACCCAAGGTCAATCCACTCGCCATTCTTCGTATCGATCATTATCTCAAGATCTTCATTCATATCTTTTCCCCATCTCATTAGCCATATGGATCCCCAATGCATGCAATCGACTACCCATTACCAACCATATGGTTGGTAAATTAAGTATTGCATACGCCTTTTCACTATGCAATTGGGCAAATCTTAGAGCAAGTCCGCATGAAAGGGAAGCTGGAATCCTGGTCGAGACCATGGCGAGGAGCGGAGGGTACCAGAATGTGAACAGGTAATATAGGCCATCGAATAGCCTTCACCACCAAAGCAGATGTTCGTTGTCATCGGATCACCGGTTTCTATCATCTTCCCTCTACCTTCTGGGGAGATTTCACAAATCCCTCCAGCATTCCCCGGTATAGCCCCCTTTTCGAGGACCGCGACGTTAATATACCCAGCAGCATCTACGGCAAGTGAGTCGAAACGAAGGCCTCCGGAGAGGGCGTAGATGAGTTTCCCGCGCGGTCGGGAACCTTTCCCTGAATCGAGTTGGCCTGGGGCAGTAACATTCCACTGGTACAGCTTTCCGGTAATAGTTTCAGCTACATAGAGGGTCGATCCGTCAGGAGACAAACCTATTCCATTCGGAGTAGTGAGTGGATAGATCACTTCCTGGATGCTCCGTCCGTCGGCAGATGCATAGTAGACGCCTCCATGGTCATGGTGGCGGGCCCATGTTTTTCCTAAGTCCGTGAACCAAAAGCCCCCATGTTCATCAAAAACAATGTCATTGGGGCCACGTAGCTGATTTCCTTCACAACCCCGATACAGCTCTTCTGATGCACCGGTTTGGAGGTTGACCCTTTGTATAGAACCTCCAACATATACTCGAGGCATTCGCGAAGCGAATTGCCCTGATGGGTCAGTCTCATCATCGAATCCCCCATTGTTGCAGACATAGACGTGCCCGTCGGGTCCGATGGCGGCACCATTTGGACCACCACCCAAATCCGCGATAACGGTAATGGAGCCGTCGACGCCGACTCTACTGAGGGTCCCGCGTGCGAGTTCGACAAGTACCACGGTGCCATCGGGCATCGCTATGGGTCCTTCTGGAAAATCCAATCCTTCGGCGATAATTTCCATAGGCCCCTAGCTGCTCTGTATCGGTCGCCAAAGAGGAAGCGCCATAGTTTCATCGATACGTAAGCTATAAGCTTCCACCTTTTGTCCAACGTGAACGGTTTCGATGTCAATCTCTGTGATATTTCCCATGAAACGCGCTCCTTCGGGGATATCTATCATGGCGAGAACGAATGGAACGAGAGTAGAAAATGGTTCAACCCCATGCCTTCGAACAACTGTAAACGTATATATCTTGCCCTCCCCCGATGTTTCTACCCAGTCCGGTTCTTCCCCACATGAAACGCAGAGCATCTTCGGCGGAAACTGCGTGTTCTCGCACCTTCGGCATTTTTGGATGATGAGCTTGCCTTGGGAAGCCGCTTCGAAGTACTTGCGGTCTATTGGGCCAGGTGCCATCGGTACTCTGTTCCACATCCCATCATCAACGACTTCCATCACCGCCGGTCCTTCCCTAAAATTGTGGTTCCGATATAGGAAAGAAGCCCTCCGCAGCCAGCTGCGAGCGCTAGTTCACAGTCGGGAACTTGTGCATCTCCTCCGTGGCCGCGTAGTTGACGAACAGCTTCGGTAATGAGCATCGTTCCTCTCATGCCTGAATGGCAACTAGATAAGGATCCCCCGTCGGTGTTCATCGGGAGTGAACCGCCTTTACGAAGATGGCCGTCCTCTATGAACCCTCCGCCTTCCCCTTTAGCGCAGAAACCGTGGTCTTCCAAAAGTAGAAGAGCTGTGATCGTGAAAGAATCGTAGAATTGGATCGTATCAATGTCCTCAGGCTGGAGCCCTGCCTGTCGGTATGCGTCTTGGCTACTGATAGTTCCCGCAGTAGTGCTGAAGTCCGGCATGGAGTGAATATGCCAATGGGAGTTCGCCCCAGCTGCTCCAAGGACATGAATTGGATGTTGTTTGAGATCCCGTCCGCGTTCTTCAGTTGTCAGAATGAAGGCTGCTCCCCCATCGGAAACAACACAACAATCCAGCAAATGTAGAGGATCGGCAATCATCGGGCTAGCAAGCACATCCTCAACTGTGAGAGGCTCACGATACATCGCTTTCGGGTTTAGGCCTGCGAATTCCCTAACTCCTACCGCTATTTCTGCAAGCTGTTCCGGAAGAGTCCCGTATGTAGCCATGTGGTGGGTAGCTGCCAGAGCATAACAGGTCGCTATGGTACTTCCGTATGGTTGCTCATACAGAAGTGGCCCCGACAGGCCACTATCAATCGAAAGGCCTCCCGTACCTAGTGTCCGGCCATGGCGGGTAAGGAAATCGGAACCATAGGCGAATAGAATCGTTTCGGCTCGCCCTTCACGAATCGCTGCGACGGCATCAGGAATTTGAAATTGAGCGGCTGACCCACCGGTATATGTTGTATTCAGCCAGCGAGGAGATAGCCCCAAGTGTTCGACCGCTTCCACATGCAATTCTGGCTCTGTTGGCATACTCGCACAGGCGAAGCCGTCAATATCCTCAAGTTCCAGACCGCAATCTTCTAAAGCCCGCTGAGTCGCCTGTGCTATGTGCATAAAAGAATCAAGGTGCGGTGCCTTCGGATAGTCAGATAACCCAATTCCTACTATGACAGGTTCCCGAGACATGCTACCCCCCGATTTCTTCCTGATCGGCAATTTCCCGAAGAGCAAGTTTCGATATTTTATTTGACCCTGTCAATGGGAACTCATCAATGAACTCGATGTATCTAGGAACTTTAAAATTTGCCATAATTTCCCGGCACCAGAGAAAAAGTTCATCCTGCTGTATCGGTTCACGTACGATTACAAATGCGCACCCAACCTCACCCAGCCGGTCGTCTGGAACACCTATCAGCGCAACATCTCGAATGCTCGGATGTTCCCGCATCATGTCCTCCACTTCAGCTGGATACACGTTGAATCCCCCGACGATGATCATGTCCTTGATTCGGCCAAGAATTTTAAAGTAGCCATTCTCATCACAGGTTCCAAGGTCACCCGTATGTAACCAGCCTTCTTGGTCGATAGCTGCTGCTGTTGCATCATCATCATCTAGATAACCGTCCATAACCGCATATCCACGCACTACGATCTCTCCCTTCTCTCCGGCTTCGGCAGGCTCATTCTTGTCGTCAACGACGCGAACTTCAAGGTCTTTGGATGCTTTTCCGATTGTTGTAGCAATCGTTTCGGGACTATCTGAAGCCACAGTGTTAGTCGCTGTCCCGCATTCTGTCATCCCATATGCCTGAACAACCCGATCAAAGGTGAGTTCATCAATCATCCTCTGTATGAGGTCAACAGGCACATCTGCAGATCCGGTTAGTGAAAACCGAAGTGAGTTCATGTCGTAATCCTGCAGTCGTGGGTGTTCGAGCAGGGAATGGAAGATAGTAGGTGGTCCAGGGAAATAGGTAATTCCTTCTTCTTGAATTATTTCCAATACTTGATCAACATCAAAGACAGGGAAAGGGTACACGGTGGCTCCACTAAATAAAGCGGGCATCCAACCTCCGGTGTACCCGAAAACGTGGAAAAAGGGATTGATTACGAGCATTCGGTCTACGGCACTAAGTTCATTCTCCTCCACGGTGTTGAAAGTTTGGCGGACTGTTGGGCCGTGGAGATGGCGAACTCCTTTGGGTTTCCCTGTACTACCCGATGTGAACATGATGTCGCTCAGAGTCGTATCCGAGATGTTTTTCAGCCTTTGGATACGTAGATCGTCGTCAATGTTTTGAGCACCAGAAAGAAAGGAGGAAAGTGAATCTTCATCCATGTCATCACCATTGATGTTGATGGTCCGAATCTCAGCTCCTCCTTCTTTTCTTACTCTTGCTGATACTTCTGCACCTTCTATTCCCATAAATCCATCGGCGGTGAAAAGCAGTTTCGCTTCGGTTTTTTGCAACGGAAACGATGCTTCTACAGATTTGTACCTTGTATTGATAGGAACGAGTGCAGCACCGACTGATTGGATACCTAGAGCAACAATGATCCATTCACTCGAATTCGGTGCCCAGAGCCCTACACGGTCCCCCGGCTTGACACCAGCCGAAATGAAAGCTTTCGCGCATATCGCGATTCTTTCATCCAGTTCTTTATAGGTTATTCGTGCTTTTCCTTCAACGATTGCTACTTTGTCTGGATATTTCATACACGCGCCATGTATGACCGCTGGGATACTCTCGAAGCTATCCACTGACTTCCTCGAGAAAATTCTGAATTGTTGCAATATCGTTTTGAATATCAGTGAAGTCGTGCGATGGGTCCAAGTCCCACTCTGTGGTCAGGAGGTATGAACCAGATTCAAGTTCCACTACGCCTTCTGGGATTGTGGCATTCCCTGTACCAAAACCGTTGACGGTGATAGCTTTTGAGGCGTTCTCGAAGCTTGCCGCTACGGTCCTCTGAGCATTCGCGGCGACGTAGGTAAACCCATCAAATGCTTCAGTTTGTAGGTCAGTCAACGTAGCTCTGGGGCAAAGCAATGTTGTTTCGAGAGCATAATGCTCAGTTAGTTTCATGATCCTTGAATAGTGGTTTCCTTCAATCCAAGGAAGGAGATCTTCGTCATCTCGATCTGGCCCTTCAAGCACCAGAATGTTCTCAATACCGTTCTCGCAAAGGATATTGACAAACTCTGTTAGGAGTTCACCAACGATGAATTGATCCATTCTTGAAGTAGGAGAAGGAACACCGAGATGATTGGCTAAGGTAGCAGGGCCAGGAATAGCGCATACTATCTGGTGGTTGATCAACGCTCCTTTTATCCGACCTATAGCTTCGAGAAGCGTCGTTATTCGTTCTGCCCCCCGAACTAAGCCAGGGTTTGTGTCAGCGGAACCCCCAGATTCGACCGTGGGCAGACCGTCGCCACGGTCGACAGTACATCCCACTGCTTCAGCCCACAATGTAGTGTCGAAATTGACACATGCAGCTGGAGGTTTAAACAATTTCCCGCTATCGATGACCCCTAAGGCCATTACACTGGCATCTAGGGTCATCTCCCGAAGCCCAACTTGCCGGATCTTCGAACCTATGGCATAGAGCCAAGGGACAAATGTCCCTCGTAACGCCCCCGACTGCGGCCTCTTGCCGCCAGTGGTCATGCAACAGTACCTGGGAATTCACCAAAGTACTTGAGAGCGTGTTCCGGAGGGCTTTGTTGCTCCCATTCTTGGATGAATTCGTTATATGGTTTCCCGACTTGCTTCCGCTCTGCACGAGCTTCATCGCGGAGTTTTTCGGTTTCGTCTGCTTCAACCAAAAGGCTCTCAGGGTCATAGGCGACCTTGTAGATCTCTTTCACGGTGAATTCAGAAATGACTCCAGCACGAAGGTCATCTACAACCATTTGAGGGTCACGCTCGAGAGCATCTCCCCAACCACCACCGCCTGCGCCAACCATCATCCAGACATCACCATCAGTCACGTTGATAGCCGGATAAGTTGCGTAGTCAAAGTTGTACTCGCCTTCACAAAGGCGATTCTCTACAAGTTCGCCAGTGGAATTAGGTGCATCCCATTCGCCTGAACGCATGCGATCAATAACATCTGAACCGATGATGTACGCCCCTGGCGTAGTATTTCCGGCATAACCTCCGAAGATACCTGGCGCAGTCGGGAACTTCGTTCCAAAGCCCATCGTTCCATGTGACAGGGCATCGGGTACTTTGTGAGCTACATAGGCTGTGTCCTGACCAGAGCCTCCTCGGAATTTCCCAAATCCGTGGCCGTCACGAGCTATACGGCTATAGATTTTATAATATGGTCCGCGTATCTCAAGCTCTTCAGCATCATTAGTATCCATATAATTCCCCCAGATACCAGCAAAGACATCCACACCATCAGCATCAGGCCGTGCGCCACCACCGGAGCCGTTCACAGGATCTACATATAGATCAGCTGCTAGGAGACCGTGTTGGTTTACACCGACCCCGTAACCACCGACAGCGTTGGCACTCTGAGTAGCACTCAACTTATCTCGATGATCGCTATCGAAAGCCATCTTCATTGTTGCACAATGGGCAGCCGCCTGAAGCAGGAAGGTTGGCCAGAGAGAACACGAAACAGCAGCATCAGCTGAAGCGCTAAGGCAAGTTCCGTCCGGTATTTCCATTTTTATTTGGTCGAGAAGTCCGACGCTTGGCGGTACGTCACTCAGTAGATAACTGAAAAACGGGTTGGCTAAGGTCGTAACTGGCATACTCGCGTATGCATTGAACGCGAAAGGGTTTTGAGGCGAGGTTCCTTGGAGGTTGACATGCAGTTCGTCACCTTTTTTTGTAATAGCACAGTGGATTCTCTGAAGGCCCATATCTCCACCAACACCATCGATGAAGACAGTGCTCCGGTAGGTTCCGTCATTGAACTCTTGTAAACGGCGACGGACTTGTACACGCCCATCATCGACGCACCGGCGGGCAGCCCCAACAAAGCTTTCTGTCCCAAGATCTTCGGCAATCTTTTTCATCCGGCGTACCATTCGGGTACATGCTGCTACACGTGCTTTGATATCAAGGACCTGCTCATCAGGTACCCGAGTCATATTTCCGATTGACTGCACTAGATCTTCACGAAGTCCATAATTGGAACCAATTTTTTGGGGAAGGAGCCTAACTCCATCACTCCATGCATTTCTAGCAACTGCTGAAAGTCCCGGTTCCATAGCTCCGACGTCCGCTTGATGAGCAACAGCACTTACCCATCCGACTAGAATTCCATCAACAATAACAGGCATGAAGGCAATCTGATCTGGAGTATGAGTCGCCCCATATATTGGATCAGTTGAGAAGAAAATGTCTCCATCTTCTATACGGACTGACTCCTCAGTCGCCCATTTTGAAAGGGTGTACTTGATAGGAAGCTGTCCACTAAGTGCATGATAATAAACACCAGCCGCTGCGCCACACATATCTCCGGAAGCGGTATACACTCCCGTGCCACTATCTTCCGACCGAAGAGCCGAAGAAACACCGAGCTTGGCCATAACCTCCTTGCCTTCAGTTGCAATGGTCGCGAGCTTATGTCGGAAAATAGAGAAGTCAATATCCGACATTTCATCCGCATATTCTTCCTCCATACTTGTCTGAGGTTCTGGATTCATTCGAGCGAAAAGGTCATCGATATCAGTGTTAAATTCTGGCAAGGTTACTTCTTGGATACTCATTTTTTTTCCTTTTTTGTTAGGTGGTTGTATATATGTTAATTGATTTTGGTTTTACTTCTTTAGTGGTTTAGTTTTTTTTCTCAATATGGACTAATAACGGCTGATTCATGTTCATCGATCTTGCATTCCCACCCATCAGGGATAGGAAGACTTGTAGTATCACTTTCTACCAGTACAGGACCGGTGACCACGTTTCCTGGTTCAAGCTTTTCCAGATCATAGACAGATGTCGTTCGGTAACTTCCGTCCCAGTAAGCATCGCGGGTACCGAGCAGCGCTCCTCCCGGGTCAGTCTTACCTAGTTTCTTTCTTGGCAGACGCCCTCGATTTGACGGAATTGAAGCTCGTAGTCTGAAGAGGTTGATTTCAACGCCTCCAGCTGGGTACGCAGATCCGGGACCCCATAATTCGATGTACTGTTCAGTGAATAAATCGGCAAGGCGCGAAACATCCTCGTCAGAATCGATACGAAGAATAGGAATTGACACGACCGTATTCTGGATTTGCGAACCGTACCTCATCTCAAGTTCGAGAAGGTATACAGCATCTGATGGGTCAAAACCATCTTCAGTAAGTCCTTTATGTGCTTGTTCAAATAGGCCATCAACTGCCTTGTTGTACGCTTCAGCATCTAATTCGAGATCATTAGTTCCTGGAGAGAGCACAACCATGAGACTGTCATTTTGGTAGATATGGGAAATATCCGACACAGCGGAACCAAATGCGCAAAAAACTGGTGAGAAACGGAAGACATATATAGGACCTCCAGCTCCCAGATGGGAGGTATATCCCACCGCGTGGGTCGCTCCAGCCCCTCCGAAAGCAAAGACAGCAAAATCATCTGGTTTATGCCCTCGTAAGGCGATATTCTTGAAGAGGTCGTTACCGGCATGACCATCAACAGTCAATTTCACAGCGGCAGCAGCTTCAGCCACATCCATCCCGAGTGGTTCGGCAACCTTTGTCTCCATAAGCATGTGCGCCCGCTCAGCATTGAGGCCGATCTTTCCTCCGCAGAATCTATCTGGGTTGATATAACCAAGGATCAGGTCAGCATCAGTGACAGTTGGTTCACGACCTCCAGTGTCATAGCATGCTGGACCAGGCATAGCTCCGGCACTTTGTGGCCCTACCTGAAGTCGACCGGTAAGAGAATTGACCCAAGCAATGGACCCACCACCTGCTCCAATCGTACTAACTTCCAACATCGGAAGACTGACGAAAAAATTCTCTATAACAGGGTGATAGCTGTAATGTCTTGGGTTTCCATCAACGACTAAACTCGCGTCAAAACTTGTCCCACCCATGTCGGTTAAAACTGCATTTTCAATTCCATACTCTTCGCAGAGACGCGCTCCTCCCAACAAACCAGCTACGGGTCCAGATGCATATGTATTAAGAGCTGGGGTCTTAATAACTTTGCTGACAGCTCCAGTGTTATTGACAAGCAAGATGGGTTTTGTATAGTTCCTCGCGCGTAATTCATCACTTAACGACCGGAGGTCATGGGCTACATCTCTGTGCATGTACGCACTAAGAATTGTCGAATTTGTTCGCGGATACTCGCCACTAGTTGGAGAGATCTCATGAGAGAGAAGGACAGGCATAGCTCCGAGGTACTTTTCCGGATACAACTCATCGATGATCTCGCGGACTTGGATTTCATGTTCTGGATTCTGGAATGCCCAAAGGAGCGAGACCACGAATCCCATAGCTCCTTTGTCAACTAGAGAGTGGACTTGCTTGATGACACTATCTTTGTCAAGCGCGCAGATTACCTCACCTGACCAGTCAATTCGTTCCTTAACCCCAGCGATCATGTCACGCTGAATTAATGGTTCAGGTTTATGAGCTGTAGCTTTATTACGAATTTCTTCCGGCTGTCGTCCATCTACCCATGAACGTGCTCTACCAATTAGGGTCACGTCTTCGAAACCCTCCGTGGTGATCAACCCCAATTTGGGGCCGGTACGCTCAATAAGTGTATTAAGTGAAATTGTCGTGCTATATGAAACCGAAGTGCATTCGTCGAGAAGCTCTTCAAGGCTTAAGTCGATTGTCTCCGCGGCTGCTTCAATGGAACGAAGCGCTCCTACCGAAACATCATATTTTGTCGTCGATGACTTGCCGATGGTATATCCACCTTCATACGAGACGTAGCAGTCAGTGAAAGTACCACCAATGTCAAGGTCAACGGCTATGTCTTTAACTGCTTGTTTTGTTTTTGCCATAACTTCGGCTCCTTATTGTCCTTCGTTGGCGCTGTGTTTAGCTTTAAGCTGTTCAATGTCGATTTCCATATCATGTGTGAGAGGGTGCCCCGGGGGGAGATACTCCGTATCTATTAAAACACCACAATTCGGGCAATAGCACTCAATAATCCGACACCATTCGGGATCTGGGGCAAAGGTATACTCTCCTTCGATAATCGGTTGATGAATGTCTTCTGGGCTTCTATCGCGTATTAAGCAACCTTCTTTATAGTTCTGAGTGGCAGCACCTAGTCCATGACTGCACTTATTGCATTCCCACACCTCTAAGTCGAGGTTGATATCAAGGTATTCCGCTACTTGAACTTTGGATGGTGTTTTATCTGCCATTTTCTCTCCTAGCTGTCTTTGGATTGCAGTACGATGTTCTTCGCTCCATCGATACGGGCATTACGTTTTTGTGTAACGAAAATCGTTGTGAATTCCGATTCAATGATTGCTGGTCCTTCGACAAGGTCTCCCACCGACAAACCTGCGGCTTCATGAACTGGAATATCCTCAAAGGCACTTCCAGTCCAAACTGACCGAGATGGTCCAGCTTCTTTGGGTTGATAATCTCCAGAAAACTCCGGACTTGCTAGCTCTGGATGCGGAGAAGGAGCCGTGGCCTTCAAGCGAACACTATCCCAGACAACTGAACTTCCCGCTCCGGAACCGTTTGTTAACAAGATTTCTTTTGCTTCTGTCATAACACCATCAGACACTTCACCTTCTAGAGCAACATGGGCTTTAGTCTGTGGGTCAGCTTCCAATGTGAAGCCTGCCTGAATCTCATACGTTACGCTAGACGCGTCAAAACCTTCCCCAAGCATGTCTCGCTGAGCTTCCTCTTTCATACGCCCAACCATTTCATCAACGGGGACGCTCGAAGTTTCTTCGGATACTGACGTTTCGTAGAGGTGGCTAACATCCATCCGAGATGACCCATATGCACTGAAGACCGGACTCATCGGGAAACAGTATGCCGTGGGAATCTCAATCAGGTCAGCGACTGTTGAAACATGAGCGGGACCTCCACCACCATAGGCGAAGATCACATCAGTGTCGATGTCTCGCTCTTGTGCATAGGTAGTAAGGCCATCTGCGATTACTTGGTCAACAGTTTGTCGTATTTCCCAAGCTGCTTCCTCGACGGAGACGCCGAGAGGGCCTGCAATATGTTCACTAATTCCTTGACGCGCCTTTTCAACTTCGAGATTCCTACCGCCTCCAAGAAAAGTTTCAGGATCTAGATAACCCAAGACTAGGTTTGCATCGGTAACAGTCGGCGCGTCACCTCCTAGCCCATAACACATTGGTCCAGGGTATGCTCCGGCGCTCTGGGGGCCTACTTTTACTTCGCCGTCTTCTATGCGCGCTATGGATCCGCCACCTCCACCAAGTGATTCAGCGACGATGGCCGGGACATCAATGCTTACGCCATCCACCGTTACTGAACCTTCAACCCCTTTCCATACTTCACCTACTGCTCCGATGTCGGTACTGGTCCCTCCTATGTCCAAGGTGAGACCGGATTGAACTCCGATGTCGGCACCCAGCTCATTGCTTCCAACAAGACCAGCAGCTGGTCCGGAGTTATACGTGTATGCGGCAATGCTTTTCGCTACTCGAGCTACGGAACCATTTGCATGAACCACCAGTAAAGGTTTCGTATAGCCGCGTCTCCGTATTTCCTCCTCGGCCTTGTACAAATGCCTCGCTAATCCGTGGTGGATATACGCTGAGATCAATGCCGTCCGGAGGCGGAGTCCGTCATCTCGGCTTTGGGATACCTCACTTGATACCAGTGTCGGTAAAGAACCAAGGAAATGGCGGGGAAATTCGTTCCGGACTATATCCCGTATTTGCGACTCGGCAGCATGATTTTTGTGACTTCCTTTAATCCCAACGACAAGGCCTCGAGCGCCCTCTTCTAGCAGTTCTATGATCTTTTTCCGTACTTGGTCTTGATCTATTTCACCCTCGATCTCTCCGGTGTCACCAATCACTACCGGAACACCTAAGACAAGGCTTCGGGAAAGAAGCCAATCGTATGCTGAGCCTTCAGCGGCTTCTCCATAAAGATCCGCCTCATGACCCTCTGATACAAGTACCCCTAAGCTCGGGCCAGTGCGTTGAATAATCGTGTTCGTTCCATATGTGGTTGAATACCGGATTACCGAAGTTTGTTTCAGAGTTTCGGTCAAACTCAGACCAAGACGCTCGGAGGCTGTCTCGAGGCAATTTAAAAACCCTTCGGTCAGATCATGAGGTGTTGTATCAACTTTAACGCTGAAGGCGCCACCGTCTTGAGTGATAAAACCATCCGTAAAGGTCCCCCCTGTATCTATATCAATAGTGATGCTCACATGATCTCCTTAAAGATGTCTAGTGTGATGTTTTTCTCTATTTACGCGTGCGTAAAAAATTTAATGCTGGTTTTTCAACTTTTCAACTTTTCTTCACGTCAATCCTCAAACAATCGCTGGATGAGACCCGACGAAGAGACTGAGAGGATCAAAAAGCCTCCGGTTACGATCGATGGCCAATAATTTGGCCAACCCATGAGCGCTATCCCGCTGAAGGTGACCTTTAAAAATAAAACTCCGGTGAAAGTCCCCGGTATGTTAAATTCTCCATTCCTGAATGTGACCGCCCCAAGAAAACAAGCTGTAAACGCTTCTAGAAGAAAGGAGTTACCTGATCCAGCAGAGGCGACACCTGTTCGAGCCGCGAGTAGTGCCCCTGCTCCTGCGGCACACATTGCGCAAATGACGAATCCCATGATTCTGTATCTGGAAACACGGATCCCTGATAATCGCGCAGCCGTCTCGTTCCCCCCAATCGCATCAAGACGTCGTCCAGCGACCGTCCGGCTAACCAGGAAGCCGAGCAGTAAGAGAACTCCGATCATGAACCAGAGAACGAGTTTCGGTTGAAAAAAGTGCCATTCGGGCCATTTGGAGTTCGCAACATTTTTGAACCTGTTATTCGTTGGTAGATCACGGTCACGCATCCAACGGTGAACACCTACGAGAATGGCTCCTGTCCCCAACGTGGTCACAAAGGCATTAATTCGGAAAACGGTAACTACCAGCCCATTGAATAAACCAATGACTGCCCCCACAGCTAATGCTACGAGAATAGCGAAAAAGATCGTCCAGTTTCCTGGTTCGAGTGCCCGTTCAACAGTCGGTATCGATTCTGGATCAAGAAACTCAACGGCGACTATCCCGCCCAATCCCACTGCTCCGGCTATAGACAAATCAAAATCCCCGACAATAAGAACGAGGGTAAGTCCGCCAGAAATAATCCCCAGCAGGGCACAGTTATTCAAGATCACATGCCAATTGGCCGTCGTAAAAAAACGATCAAATCGCATACAACCGAAAAAGATAATTTCGGCAACAAGAACCATGACGGGGGCCCACCTGCTCAACAGGCGTGGGTCGATTCTCGACTTATCAAATAATCGAGGTTTCTCGCTTATCTTCTCTGACATTCCTCATCTACTTTCAAGGGGTATCTGGGGCGGCGAGCATAGCCCGCCGCCCCAGTTCACTAACTGCAATATTTACTTGATGGCTTAGTAGTCGTCTACAAGCTGTGAGGTTTCAAAGATTGGTGGACCATTAAAGATACCGCCAGATCCTGATTCGGGAACATCCATTCCAGGTAGCAACGTGGTAGTTGGAACCAGCGTATGCTCAGGTAGTGGTACTCCAGAGAGCGCCAACGCAAGATATTCACAAGCCAGTGCGCCGATTTGGGAGTTGGCTTGGGCAACAGTTGCCGTGAGCTTCCCTTCCCGCATCCAGGCGAACCCTGTCTCTTCATCACCGGTATAGCTAGTAGTGAGAATATCGTCACGACCAGAATCTTCAATCGCTTGAAGTACACCAGCTGCAGGGACATCCCAGTGTGAGTATATTGCCGTCACATCAGGGTGAGCTTGAAGCCCGGCTTCAGTAGCAGCACGGAAACCTTCAATCGTTCCATCTCCGACGAACTCTACAATCTCAATATTCGGGAATGAATAATTGAGCACTGAGTATCCGATATGTGTTCGGATATCAAGGGTTTCGATACCAGGCAGAATAGCTAGAGCAAGTTTACCTTCTCCACCCATTTCATAACCGATAAATTGGAACAGGAGCGCATGACCCCAGTCGTGTTCCTTGATGTCAATAGAACCCGGTTCATCAAAGTTGTAGGTCGATACGAAAGGAGTTCCCGCCGCATTTGCTTCATCAATGATTGGCCTCATGACCGCACCTGGGTTGGAAATGTTCCAAATAGCATCGTCTCCACGTCCGAGGAACGTTTCACCTGCCTGAACCATTACAGTCGGGTCGAAATTCGAGTCGATAATATCCATTGTTCCGCCGTTGGCTTCAACGATCGGAGCGCAAATATCGGACTGGATCGTCGCTTCAGGGACCTGAAGCACTCTCACTACACCGATGGTCTTACCTTCAAAGATGCCGAAGTCGACTTCCCTTCCGGATTGGCTCTGTTCAGCGGATAACACGCCGACATATCCTTGTTCTTCACGAGGAGTGAGTCGCGTATCGCCTGAAGCAGTAAGATCTACTTCATCACTGCCACTTTCTGTGTCACTCGAGCTATCGCTCGAAGCATCACTTGAGGCATCACTTGAGGTTTCGCTCGCTGCCGATGAAGACCCGCTGTCATCATCATCACCACATGCCGCAGCAACAAATGCAAACGCCACGAGGATCGCAAGCAATCCCATTATTCTTCTCTTATTCATATATTATTCCCTCCATATTTTTGGGTTTCATGCAGCCTCATCTTTGTAGCAGGCTTGCAAGATCTCATTTTCTGTTACTGGGCCATCAAGAATGGCCGCTACCTTCCCTTCGCTAAGGACAAGGACTCTGTCGGCAACGTCGGCGATCTCTTCAAGCTGTGAAGAAACCACCATCACAGCTGATCCCGCAGCAGCGAGCCGCCGTAGTTCAAGTAGAATTTCGGATTTACCGGCAATATCGACACCTTTGGTAGGTTCATCAACAAGAAAGATCTTCACGTCGCCGCATAACCAACGTCCTACGACAACCTTTTGCTGGTTACCTCCCGACAGTTCCCTGACAAGCTGCCGAGGTCCAGTAGTGCTGATCATAAGTCGCTCGATCTGTTCATCGGTTTTGGCATTTTCAGCACTGACATTCGGTATTCTCAAAAGACCTCGAGCGAAAGAATTCAAGTGGGACATCACCGTGTTAATCCGAATAGACCTTTCGGAAAAGAGGGCTTGATCTCTTCGGTTCTCCGGCAGCATAGCTATGCCTCTCTCCACAGCATCAGAGGGTTGTGTGAAACTCAAGGTTTCCCCTGCCAACTTGATCGTCCCACTCTCAGGAGTTCTTTCTCCATAAATCGTTTCAAGCAATTCCGTACGGCCTGACCCCACTAAGCCACCTACCCCCAAAACCTCACCTTCAAGAAGATTGAAGGTAACGCCCTCCAAGGGGCCCCCTGAAAGATCGTCAACTTCAAGAATTGGAAGCCCAGGCGAATCGAGGACTTCAGATAGTGGCGAGGATACGACCTCGTCGCCGGCAACCAAATTCACAAGCGTCTGATATTCAACTTCACCTATATCGTAAGTTCCAATTATCTTTCCTGCACGCAGGGCAGTGACCCGATCGCAGAGTTCGAGTACTTCTTGAAGTCGATGAGAGACAAAGACAACTGCTGCCCCCCTTGCAGTAATTTCCCTCACAACTCTGAAGAGTATTTCAACTTCATATGATCCCAGTGCTGCTGTTGGTTCATCCAAGAAGATTACCTTTGCTTGCTGCATTGACACACGCGCTAGGGAAACGAGCCACTGGGTTGCTACCGGTAAATCGCCTACCATTGTATTTGGGTTAAGGTCAGGGAGGAAGTCCGAAAGAGCTCGGATGGCCTGAGCGTGGAGTTTCCTACGGGAGACGATCCCAAATTTTCTAGGGAGGACGCCGAGCGCAAGGTTCTCGGCAACAGTCATCCGGCTCACAAGAGCAAGTTCTTGATGAATGAAGGCCAGTCCCAATTGTCGGGAATGGTTCGCATCATGAATGTCAACTTCGGTGTCACCGATTTGAATCATCCCACTATTTGCAGTCTCTACACCTGCGAGAATCTTAATCAGAGTGGACTTTCCCGCACCGTTAGCACCAATGAGAGCGTGGATTTCCCCCTCTTTTACTTCAAAGTTGGCATTCTGTAGAGCTTGAACGCCCGGAAAGCGTTTCGATAAGGAAGTCACTTTAAGAACAGTTGAGGGTGTCATAGAACTCTCCCAGTGAATGAAATCCGCGTGACCCTCCGGACTCGCCACCCGAATCGGGGAAATGTCTTTCCCATATTTGCCCCCCCATGACAACGTTCAAATAATTTACGCGTAAGTAAATTACCTGAGGTCTTGTGGCATGGCAATTTGGTCATCGTGTTTTCACCGTGAACACTTGTCTCTCCATCCCCCATAGATTCCTCAGTCTTCATGAATCACCCCGGAGTTATGAACATTGTCAATTTCTTTTTCAGTGAGGCCAAGGACATTTCGGAGAATGTATTCATTGCTCTCCCCAAGGATTGGTGCCGGCTTTCGTATCGGGGCTCTATGGCCATTGATTCGCCAAGGAGTTGCTACGATGTCCCGTTCACCTGTTATTGGATGCAAGCAGGCCTGACGGACATCAGTTCCTGCGAAAATCTCTGAATGTTCAGTACGCGCGAGGTCCTCCACTTTGGTTGCAACACCACCCGAATCCCTGCACTGGGAAAGGACTTCCTGTGTCGCGGTTTCGCCAACCCATGCCTCGAGTGTCTCTGCCGACTGGAAAGGCCAATCTGCGCTGGAAGAAGTGTCTGGCGATACGGCAACAAAGTCGCCATCAAGAGTTTGGAATATCCCTTCACTTGCCGCATTTCCGGATCCGGATCTCTCCGGAGTTTGTATTAAGCTCGCAACCGCCTCAATCTGTGAGCATTCGTAAGTCGCTCCAACCCCTGTTTTTCGGGCATGGAGACTTCCTGCAAGAGCTGCAAGAACACCAAATAACGCAGCATTAGGATCACTCATAACAAACGTGGGTGAACCAATAAATTCGTTATTTTGGTCAGTGACGAGACTTTCGTAGCCTCCCAAAGCAGAAAGCATCAAACCGTAGGAGCGGAGAGATTCGATCGTGCTTCCGCGGCCAGTAGCACTAAGTGAAACTGAAACAAGTCGACTGTTGAGTCTATCCAACTCCTCAGGAGGTAAACCGAGCCGATCAAGGGTCCCGACAGTGAAGTTCTCGAGCAGTACATCTGATTCACTAATAAGGTCTTTAACTAGCTGGAGTCCTTCTTCGGTTTTTAAATCAGAGGCGAACCCAAGCTTGTTTCGGTTAAGGCTCTGGAACGAATAAGAAGATTCCCGTCTAATTTCTTCAGGTAAAGAACCTCGGAGCCGTTCAACTCCTCTTGTACGGTATAAATCAAAGCGTTTATACCACTCAACCTTGACGACCTCTGCACCAAGATCAGCGAGATGTTGACCCATCATCGGACCCGCCCATACCCAGCAGAATTCGATAACCCGCAATCCCGTCAGCGGAAGGCCCACAGCAGACATACGTCCCCTCACTTTCCGCTGATACACGGTCAATATAAACCAACCATTTGGTCGGCTTACTCCAGATTGGCCTATTAACTACTCATTTGTCAAGTCTGGGTATTGGTATCAGGAAGAGTTAGTCAATGACACAAAATCACTGTTGACAGAACTGAGGACAATACGGTAAGAAATATACAGAGGCGGTGTTTATGGCTCAATGGGGCAGGACAACTGATGGTTGTCTCACGACGACACATTTCTTTTACTATTTCGCCAAAATTTGAGGAATCCCTTCAGTATGTGCAACGCTAAATCATCCATAAATACCACAGGTAAAGGATCCCAGTGGGGAGAATAGGAAAAGTCACTCGAGAGAAGATCGTTGAGGTCGCCACCGTGCTCATGCATGAGCACGGATACCTGGGGATGAGCCTTGAGGACGTAGCGAAACGGCTGGGCATTACCCGCCCGGCACTCTATTACTATTACTCACGGAAGGACGAGTTGCTGCTGGATATTCATCAG
>CAJWET010000004.1 GCA_913031515.1 uncultured Acidimicrobiaceae bacterium
GACTTTGCTCCTGCTCAGGAAGCTGGCGAGCCCTTCCTCCCCTACGACAGGAACCCTGACACCCTGGCAAGGCCTTGGGCTGTGGTGGGTACACCTGGGCTTGAGCACCGTATCGGTGGTCTAGAGAAGGAAGAAGGAACAGGAAACATTTCTTATGACCCTCTTAACCATCAGAGAATGACGGGTATACGACAAGAGAAAGTCGCAAGGATCGCATCCGACATACCCTCAACTTGGCTGGAGGGGGACGAGGATGCTGATGTCTTATTGATTGGTTGGGGTTCAACCTGGGGCGCTATTACTAGTGCAGCCAAACAGGTACGTGAAGCAGGGTATAAAGTAGCCCACGCGCACCTTATACACATAAACCCCTTTCCTAGTGATCTCGGCGATGTTCTCTCTCGGTTTAAGACTGTAATATGCCCAGAGATGAACATGGGCCAACTTTCAAGGCTTCTTCGAGCCGAGTTTCTTGTAGATGTAAAGCCTGTGAACAAAGTTCAGGGGCAACCATTCACGACCAGCGAATTGTTTGAAATTATCCTTGAAGAATTGAAATGAGCAGGAGAATCAATGACTGATACTGCGCCAGCACCTGAAACTACAAAAGCGGATTGGACTAGCGATCAGGAACCAAGGTGGTGTCCAGGTTGCGGTGACTACTCTATTTTATCGGCAATGCAGCTGATGCTTCCGGATATGGATTCGCGACCAGAAAATACGGTATTCATATCTGGAATAGGTTGTGCGGCACGTTTTCCTTACTACATGAATACTTATGGAATGCATTCTATTCATGGACGCGCACCAGCAGTAGCTACTGGTTTAGCAATAGCCCGTCCAGAGTTAGATGTATGGGTCATCGGTGGCGATGGAGACATGCTTTCAATAGGAGGGAATCATCTGATTCACGCAATGCGTCGCAACGTCAATATGACTATCCTCCTTTTCAATAACCAAATCTATGGCCTTACGAAAGGCCAGTACTCACCTACGAGTGAAGTCGGCAAGGTTACGAAATCTACACCGATGGGGTCAGTTGACCAACCCTTCAATGCCGTCAGTGTTGCTTTAGGAGCTGAAGCCACATTTGTCGCCCGTACTCATGACATGGACCGAAAGCACATGCAGGAAACATTTCGAAAGGCCCATGAACATCGTGGTTCTTCTTTAGTTGAAATATTACAAAACTGTAACGTATTTAATGATGGAGCATTTGCAGCGATAACGAAAAAAGACAAACGTGACTCGATGCTTATCCAACTCAAACATGGTGAACCGATAAGGTTTGGTGCGGATAATGAATTCGGTGTGATCTCGAATTCTCAAGGAAAAGCTGAAATCGTCAAAGTAGATGAAGTGGGCGAGCCTGCACTGGTTATTCACGATGAGAATAATGAAAACCCCAGTTTGGCGTTTTCCATCTCAAGAATCGCCAGTGGCCCTTATGAACCCACTCCCGTTGGCGTCTTCCGACAAGTCCAACGTCCGGAATACTCTTCGGTTGTTAATCAGCAAATAGAGGTTGCGAGAGAACAACGAGGCTCAGGTGATCTTAATGACCTTCTCGCGTCGCAACCCACCTGGGAAGTAGGCTGATTCAACTGTTGAAGTCTGGGTATCATTAGATCATCAGACGTATACGCTTGGATTCCGAACTGCTCCGACGGGGGATAACACCAGACCTGAAGGAAGCTGAGAAACTTATCGCAGCTAATAAGGTGCAGGTGAATGGGAGCTTCGCAACGACGGCAGCTCAGATGGTACTCAAGAGTGATAGTTTGGAAGTAGTAGTTGACAGAGATCAGTATGTAAGCCGCGGAGGTTATAAACTCGCTCATGCTCTTTCAGTTTTCTCTATTGATCCATGCAAATTGGATTGTGTCGATGTTGGAGCATCGACAGGAGGATTTTCGGATTGTTTGTTGCAAGAAGGGGCATCAACTGTGACCACAATCGATGTGGGTTACGGGGTACTCCATGAACGTCTCGTAAACGATGCAAGGATTACTAAATTTGAACGATTGAATATACGAGATGCGAACTCCGTTATCTCTCCAAAGCGGTTCCAACTACTTGTCGCAGACCTTTCTTTCATATCATTGAGACTGGTCCTCCAGAATCTAGTTGACCTTTGTGAGTTTGGAGCTTCTATGGTTTTGTTGGTTAAGCCCCAATTCGAGTCCTCATATGAAGAGGCGAGTCGTTCGAACGGTGTGATTCGAGATCCCGATATATGGAAACGAACGTTAGAAGAAGTAGCGGAAGTAGCCAAAAACGTCGGAGCTCCTCTTCAGGCTGTGACGGTTTCCCCCCTCAATGGAATACGTGGGAATCGCGAGTTCTTTTTCCACCTTATAAATGGGGCGAAAAATCAGGCTATCGATATACCTTTGGTTACTGAAGATAAGAAACCGGATGTTCAATAGTGGCTACCGCAGCCGCTATCCCATAACCTAGAGAAGATATGACGCGAGTCGCTGCATTTATAAATACGAAACGACAGGAAGCTGTTGATCTAGCCGGAGGACTTATCGACTGGATTGAGTCTGCTGGCCATTCTTGCGTTCTGATAGGTGATTCTGCGGCGGCAATCAACCGCGAAGATCTCGCTATTAGCGAAGAAGAGATAAATGACTCCATTGATCTAGCGGTGACCCTAGGCGGTGATGGTTCTATCCTCTACATGGTACGTGAAGTGGGGGATTACGGAGTTCCCGTTATGGGTATTAATCTTGGGCGAATGGGTTACCTTTCAGCAGTTGAGCCAAAGTTGGCTCAAAAACGTATTCAGGAATTCTTTGAAGGAAAACACAATATTGAGGAGAGGATGCGGCTAGAAATTCTGATTGAAGGAGAAACGAATCCCCTACGTGGACTCAACGAAGCAGTTATTGAAAAGGTGGACACAGGACGAACCGTTCGCCTTGGGTTAGATATTAACGATGACTTTTTCACTTCCTATGCTACTGATGGCTTGATTATTGCTACTCCAACGGGTTCGACGGCGTATTCACTGTCTGCTCGAGGGCCGATCATAGATCCGATGCATCAAGCTCTTTTGCTAACTCCAGTAGCGCCGCATTCACTGTTCGACCGTGCTGTGGTTCTTTCTCCAGATGACAATTTACGAATACAAGTTCTTCCTGACTGTGATGCCTCTATTGCATTGGATGGCCACATTGTCAGTCAACTTGAAGTCGGCCAATCGTTAATCTGCACGGCAGCTGAGAAACCCGCCCGGCTAGTTTCATTTGGAGGCAATAATTTTCATCGCGTCCTTAAGGAAAAATTCGGCTTGTCAGACCGATGACCGAAACAAATAAGTAAGAGAATGACTTTGCAAGTGGATCAAAACATGGGTCAGAGCCAACTGTTGGAACTCGCTGTAACAAACCTTGGTGTTATTGAAGAAGCTTCTCTCTTATTCAATCCTGGAATGACAGCGATCACGGGAGAAACGGGGGCAGGAAAAACTTTACTCGTTACCGCACTTCAGCTTCTTTCCGGAGGTAGATCTGACAGCTCGCTAGTAGGAGTATTTAGCGATGAAGCTATCGTTGAAGGCCGATTTTTATGTGATGGAAGTGAAATGGTGCTACAACGAACCATTCCAAAGCAGGGAAGATCGAGGGCGTATCTTAACGGTCGGATTTCTACCGTCGGATTTCTTCAAGAGCTTTCAGGGCCAATCGTTGAAATTCACGGCCAACATGGATATTCCGGACTTGTACGTAAAGAGCACCAACGGAAGGCTCTAGATGATTTTGCTTCCATAGATACGTCTCAATTACACAAATTCCGCCAAGAAGAACATAATCTCATAGCGTCATTGCAAGAACTGGGAGGTCACAACGAGGACCGAAGTAAAGAACTAGAACTATACAAATTTCAGGCTTCGGAAATTGATGAAGCTGAAATTACAGATGCCTTAGAAGACGAAAGACTGCGTGTAGAAGAGCTCATGCTTGGGGATGCAACAGGGAATCTAGAAGCGGCTATTCAGGTCAAGCAAATTCTTGAATCTAACAGTCATTTCAACGATGAAATTTCTGAAGCCCTTCGGCAAATTAAAGGGCGTGAGTCATTGAAGGAACTCCAAATAAAGATCAATGAACTGCTAGACGTAGTTTCAGATGTAGCCTCGGATGCAAGAAATATAGCGGAGTCGATAGATGTCAACCCTGAAAAACTTTCGCAAATTCAACTACGCCGCAGTTTGTTAACAGGATTACGAAGAAAATACGGTGACACACTGGAAGAAGTTTTATCTTACAGAGATAACCTCCAGAAAAAGATTGAAACGATTGAGGGGTCTTCTGAGAAAATTAAAGCGTCGGAACAGCTCCTTTTGACTCTCCGCTCAGAAATGGATTTAGAAGAGCAAAAAATTTACGCCGAGAGGAAAAAAGCAGCCCCTATGTTGTCTAAACAAATTCGAAAGCATTTGGAGTCCCTTTCTTTACCTCACGCAGATATTAATTTTTCCGTAGATGGAAGATCTGGAGAGGACGTGGAGCTTCTTGTCGCACTTAACAAAGGTATGCTGGCGCAGCCATTGGCAAAGATCGTTTCAGGCGGTGAGCTTTCTCGGACAATGCTTGCTCTTCGACTGGTTCTCTCTAACGATCCTTCAACCGCTATTTTCGATGAGGTCGACGCAGGAATCGGTGGCGAAGTCGCTCTTTCTGTCGGTGCGGCGCTCAAAAGCTTAGCTAAAGACCGACAGGTTCTAGTCGTAACTCACTTAGCGCAGGTAGCTGCCTATGCTGATACACATATTGGTGTAACCAAATCTGAGACAAATGCAGGGGTTGAAGTCCAGGTGGACCAATTGGATGATGACCAAAGAGTCATAGAAATATCGCGAATGCTTTCTGGCTCCCCGGAAAGCGAAAATGCTCAGAAACATGCCAAAGAACTGATATCCGCATCACGTTCGGGTGAATAAATTCTTTATATACCTTTTCTGTTTCTTGGATCTTCGTTAATCAAACTTCATTATCCAAACGTACCGAACGAACTTCGGGTATGATGGAATCCCGTGACCAAGCACATTTTTGTTACCGGTGGAGTGGCGAGTTCGTTGGGTAAGGGGTTAACTGCTTCCTCCCTTGGACGGCTTCTGAAATCTCGTGGGCTTAGGGTTACCATGCAGAAACTCGATCCGTACCTCAACGTTGATCCTGGGACAATGAATCCTTATGAACATGGAGAAGTTTTTGTTACCGATGATGGTGGTGAAACAGATTTAGATCTCGGACACTACGAACGCTTCATTGATGAGAGCCTTTCTCAAGGTTCCAATGCTACGACAGGTTCGATCTACTCTTCAGTTATTGCTGCAGAACGCCGTGGTGACTACTTGGGTAAAACCGTCCAAGTCATCCCTCATATCACAGATGAGATAAAGAAGCGGATCACTTCGCTTTCAGGGGAGAATGTTGATGTTGTGATCACTGAAATCGGGGGAACGGTTGGTGACATAGAGATACTTCCGTTCCTTGAAGCGATCCGCCAATTCCGCCTTGATTGCGGCCGTGAGAACGTCTGTTATGTCCATGTGACCTTAGTTCCGTTCATAGGACCTTCTGGAGAGCAAAAAACAAAACCTACTCAGCATTCCGTAACTGAATTACGGAGTCGAGGCATCCAACCCGATGCAATTGTTTGTCGAAGCGAGCAGCCGATTAATGATGCCTTAAAGCGCAAAATATCGAATCTCTGCGATGTTCCATTGGAGGGGGTCATCAATGCCGCTGATGCAGATTCTCTTTATGAGATTCCTCTTGTAATCCACGAAGAGGGGCTTGATGAATTCCTTTGTTCTATTCTTCAAATCCCCCCAAACGAACCAGATCTTAAAGACTGGAAAGCTTTAGTTGAGAAAGTTCATTCGGCCCGAAGTTCGATCCGTATAGGGCTGATCGGGAAGTATGTGACATTGGTGGATGCGTATCTATCCGTTGTGGAGTCTCTCAACCATGCGGGTATACATGCTGGAACGGGTATCGAAATCGAATGGATTCAAGCCGAAGAAATCGAAGGACTTTTAACTGCTGGGAGATTAAAGGACTTAGATGGGATCGTTGTACCCGGTGGTTTCGGGGAACGTGGTGTAGAGGGCAAGATCGCCGCAGTAGGTTTCGCTCGACAGCATGAGATCCCTTGCCTTGGTTTGTGTTTGGGGATGCAGGTAATGACAATTGAATTTGCGAGAAATGTCTTAGGTATGGTCGGAGCAAACTCTACTGAATTTGATGCAAGAACATCGTTTCCCGTCATTGATCTAATGGAATCTCAACGGGATATTCAAGAGAAGGGTGGGACCATGCGCCTAGGAGCTTATGTTGCTGAACTTCTTGAGGACTCGCAGGTCGCAGAAGCATATGGGCGGACTGTCGTTTCTGAACGGCATCGTCATAGGTATGAGTTCAATCCGAAATTTCGATCAAGATTCGACGATTCAGGCTTTGTGTGTTCTGGGGAAAGCCCAGATGGAAGACTTGTAGAGTTCATCGAATTACCTACCCACCCATTTTGGGTAGGGACTCAGGCCCACCCTGAATTCAAAAGTCGACCAGACCGTCCCGCTCCACTATTCACTGGATTTGTAGCTGCGGCCGTGGTTCGCGCTGAAGGAAGGAACCCGCAGCTTCTTGAGATCAACGAACCTTCGACTGTGGATTAGTCCTCTAGCAAAGGAGTTACTTTTATCAAACATTTCGAACCAGTTGAAGAGGAAATGCGATTTTCTGGCAAAGTGGTCTCAATATTTGAAGCAACATTCCGAGGACCAAACAAGGAATTGATGACCCGTGAGATAGCCAGACATCCTGGGGCCGTATGTATGGTCCCCCTCGATGGTTCGATTGTTACGATGGTGCGCCAGTATCGTTGTGCTACTGACGAATACCTTTTAGAGATACCGGCAGGGAAAAGAGACCTATCCGGTGAACCTCCCGAACAAACAGCACAAAGAGAGCTGATTGAAGAAGTAGGCTTGCGAGCTGGTGAGTTACAACTGCTCGGTGAATTCTACAACTCCCCTGGGTTCTGCGATGAATACTCATTTTGCTATCTAGCAACGAATTGTGTCGCTGTTCCGGACAGTCGCCAAGGGCTTGAAGAAGAATATATGGAGGTCATCCATATCGACCTCGAAGACGTCACAATGATGATTGCCGAGAAACGCATTGTTGACGCTAAATCGATATTGGGACTCATGCTTGCTAAAGAGCACATTAGATGAACGAAAGCAATATTCCTGGGCAACGAGAAATAGACGATTTTCTCCTCTGGCTTCGAGTTGAACGAGGAAGGTCTGATTCAACAGTCCATTCGTACAAGAGGGATCTAGTTAAATATGTCAGATGGCTAGCAGGGCAAGGAGAGAAGATAACTTCAGTTGGAGAACCCACCATCATCGTATATCTTCGTCAACTTCAATCAAGTGGGCTTGCAGTTTCCACAGTCGCTCGGGCGATGGTAGCGGTACGATCGTTTCACCGCTTCCTTGCACTTGAAAACATAAGGGCTGATGACCCGAGTAAATACGTAGAACTCCCACGCGTTCCCCGAGGATTACCAAAGCCAATCAGTGAGAGAGAGGTGTCTGAATTGCTTTCGTTGGTTGACGGCATTGAACCGCCAGCAAGAAGAGATAAGGCTATTCTTGAGATACTTTACGGGACTGGAGCTCGGATTTCTGAAGTAGTTTCCTTGTCAATCAGCGATCTGGACTTATCAGAGAACCTTCTTAAGGTATTAGGAAAAGGAAACAAAGAACGGATAGTCCCTCTAGGAAGATACGCCGAAAGAGCGCTTGTTGATTGGCTTAGTCCGGAAGGCAGAGGGATGTTTGAACCTGAACGATGGGCAAGTAGGGATGATAGTGAAGCTCTCTTTCTAAATCGTAGAGGCAGGAGGCTAAGTCGACAAGGAGGGTGGGGGATAGTGAAAAAATATGGCAGCAAACTTGGACTAGGGGCGCGTTTGTCCCCGCATACCCTTCGCCATTCATGTGCTACACACATGCTTGAGCATGGAGCTGATATTCGGACAGTGCAGGAATTACTTGGTCACGCAAGTATTTCAACAACTCAGATCTACACAAAGGTATCTCGAGACCAACTCATTGAAGTTTATCAGTCGGCCCATCCTCGAGCATTGTTGTAAAAATGACAATGCTGGGAACTCCGCAACATTTAATAAAGCGGTTTTTTGTGTCAGTTTTTGATCAGGGTTACGACAAAGGAATTGAATCAAACTTGCTTGCTCTTCTAAACGGTCGTGAGAAATCGTTATATTATTCTCAGCCACGAATGGATCGGCTTCACAGCCTCCGAAATGCAAAGAGCGTTATCGAAGAGACTCAAACAGGGTATGACAATAGTCTTGTGGTCGCGGCAGCTCTCCACGATGTAGGAAAGGCAGAAGCTAATCTAGGAGTTTTTGGCCGAGTCTTCGCTACTGTCCTCCATGGGATTTTACCGATTGAGATCCTAGAAAGTTGGAATACAAAAGAGGGTTTCCGGAAAAATACGTACCATTATTGCTTCCATAGTGAACGCGGCGCCGCTCTTTTGGAAGAAGCCGGGAGTATTCCAATCGTTGTCACATGGGCGCGCCAACATCATAATAAACAGCCGGATGGAGCAATGACAGCTGAGATTTTTGCTTTATTAAAAAGAGCCGATCAGAAATGAATTCGTATGTTGTAGTAGACCCTAGTGACCCGCTGGTACAAGACTTCTTGCATCTAAATGATCACCGATTGCGACAAGAACGCGAATTGCCTGGGGGCGATATGGCTGGCTTTTTTCTAGCAGAAGGGGATCATGTGATAGAACGTGGAATATCAGCAGGCCATGTTCTGTCAACGCTTCTAGTTGACGCTAATCGGAAAAAACCGCTTCCCTCCTTTATTCCTGAGACAGTTAAAATTTTATTATGCGGGGAAGCTGTGATTACTGCAATATCGGGCCGTGCTAGTCTTCGAGACCCCATCGGGTCTTTTATTCGGCCATCTCCTCTTTCTTTTTCACAGGTAATTCAGTTAAGTACAACAGTTGTGGTGACTGAAAGGGTTACGAATCCAACTAATATGGGCTCCCTTTTTAGAAATGCTTCTGCTTTAGACGCGGATCTTGTATGTCTAGATTCTACATCCTGTGACCCCCTTTATCGGAGAGCTGTGAGAGTATCCATGGGGCAAGTATTTGCTATCAACCATGTTCGTATTCCACGTTTCCTAGAAGGCCTAGAAGTATTAAAATCTTCTGGCTTTACCCGTCTTGCTTTAACTCCAGATAATGGAGCTTTAGATATAGCTGAGATAAGCATTAAAGAAGAAACTCCCGTGGCTTTGCTAGTTGGGGCTGAAGGGTCGGGCCTGACCAAATCTGCGCTGCAAAGATGCGATTATAAAATTCGTATACCTATGTCAAGGAACGTAGACTCTCTCAACGTCGGAACGGCAGCTGCGGTTGCTCTATATGCTATTCGGGAAGCACGCCGGATTTAGGCCTCCAAAAGACCACAATTTTGTTTTGCACGGTTAAGGGTTTGGGAAGCGACTTCTTGAGCCTTCTCCGCTCCGACTTTTAAAAGGCGCCGAGTTTCTGACGGATCAGCTTGAAGTTCAGCGAATCGCTGTTGAATAGGTAGAAGAAGTTCGATAGCCGCGTCAGCAGTAGCCGTTTTTAGGTCTCCATATCTATCAAAGGATTCAGCTACTTTATTCGGATCTGTTCCTGTTGCTGCGCCAAGGATTGAGAGGAGATTCGAGACTCCTGCCTTCTTCGCAAAGTCAAAACGTACCTCCCCGTCGCTATCGGTTACTGCCCGTTTGATTTTTTTCCTGATACTATCCGGTGGCTCGAGAACATTGATCGTTCCGTTAACAGAGTCTTGTGATTTGGACATCTTCCGTTCAGGATGCTGTAAGTCCATCACTCGAGCTCCTGCGGCGGGAATAACGTGTTGAGGGACAACAAAAGTTTCTCCGAACCGACTATTGAAACGCTCAGCGATATCTCTAGTAATTTCAAGATGCTGTCGCTGATCATCTCCGACTGGAACCAGGTCTGTGTCGTACAAGAGGATATCAGCCGCTTGAAGAGCTGGATAGGTAAACAAACCAGCTGAAATAAAATCACTTCGATCAGATTTATCTTTAAAGGCTGTCATGCGGCTTAATTCTCCGTAGCTCACTGTGCATTCCATTAACCAAGCCAACTGGGAATGCTCAGGAACATGGCTTTGGGCGAAAAGGGTGCACCTTTCTGGATTTAAGCCCACAGCCATGAGAAGTTGGGCGAGTTCCAAGGTATTGGTCCTAAGCTCTTCCGGATCTTGCGGAAGAGTCAAGGCATGGAGGTCAACAATGCAATACACAGCTTCGTGTTCTTCTTGATGATTGACCCAGTTCATAAGAGCACCAAGGAGGTTCCCAAGGTGAAGGTCTCCTGAAGGTTGGATTCCGCTAAATACTCTTGCCATCTTGGCTAAGGTTACGCGATGAATTGGCATCTGTGCGCTACCCAGTGGTTGAAATCTTACTAGGAAGGAATAACAGCTAAGATTTAAGCATGGAAAGGAACCGGAAACCCCCAATAAACTATATTGAACGAATAACTGCGACCTACGCAGCACTTGGGTATGAACCGTACGAATGGCATTTTGCGGACAGTGAACCGGAGCTTGCACCTATTCGGAAACCACTAGCTGAAAGCCGGCTCGGCGTCATTGCTACTGGCGGGATCTATAAAACGGGACAAGTTGCGTTTACCTACAAGGATGATGTGACGTATCGTGCCATTTCCTCTGATGTTGCTGAGGAAGATTTACGTGCCACACACTTTGCATATGATCTTACAGACGCGCGAAAAGACATCAATGTCGTTTTCCCTGTAGGTGCTTTACGCATGCTGCAGGGAAAGGGCATAGTAGGGGAGCTTGCACCGTACTTTTTTACCTGCATGGGAGGTATATACTCTCAACGCCGAGTTATCGAAGAACTTGCCCCAGTATTAGTGCAACGTTGTTTAGATGATGAGATAGACGTTGTACTTCTGATTCCTGTTTGACCTGTATGTCACCAGACCGTGGGTCTGATTGCTCATCAACTAGAAAATGCAGGGATCTCTACAGTATCTATTTCTTCAGCGCGTGATATCACAACAGCTGTGAAAACCCCAAGGGCCAGCTTTCTCGATTTTCCGCTTGGGCATACAACTGGGAAGCCTTGGGATCTTGACCTTTCATACGAAATAGTTTTACAATCTGTCTCTTTAGTTGAGCAGGGTTCCGGAAATAAACTTAAGGATCTTTCGCACCGTTGGAGTGATTCCGATGACTGGAAGGATGAGGTATTCCCTGCAGGTGGACCTAGGCAGCTGGAAGATCAAGACGTGATTGATGATCGTTTGGAGCGATGGGAAGAACCGCAGTATCAGACTCAAAGTGATTTGGAAGCTTCATTTCAAGCCCATCATGGGGAGGAATGTGAAATCTGTCGAGGTATCGACTTCTAGGAGTTTTTGAGAAATGACGAAATCTAATACCAAAGTGGATTTGCTTCAGGCAGCGCCGAAATTTGAGGAGAGGATTCACTTCTTTAGAGCAGTTCGGATCTAAGGTAAAACAGTGGCATATGAAGTAGAAACCTCTGTTTACGCAGGACCATTTGATCTACTGTTACATCTCATTCTTCAAGATGAAATTGATCTCTACGAAATTTCCCTCGGGGGCATTGTTGATGCTTATTTGCAAGAAATAACTCGAATGGAAGATATCGATTTGGGTGTCGCCACGGAGTTTCTTCTCATAGCAGCGACTCTTGTTGAATTGAAAAGTAGACGATTGCTTCCTAATACTACTGGGTACGATTTGGAAGATGAACTTGCTCTTTGGGAGGAAAGAGATCTACTCCTCGCTCGACTCCTCGAATGTAAAACCTTCAAAGATGCATCTCGCTCGTTAGAGAATTTAGCCTTTGATGCAGCACTTTCGTATCCGCGGACTGCAGGGATGGAAGAACAATTCTTCGGATTGGTCCCCAACTTACTTACTGGAGTCACCGCTGAAGACGTTGCCGAAGCGTATAAACGAGCAACCGTACCCAAACCACCGATTAACTTCTTCCATGTCACCCCTGTGAAGCTTACCGTCGCTGAAACTGTTGAAAGGCTAGTCTCGGAGATCTCAGAGCGTGGAAAGACTACTTTACGCGAACTAACTAATACCGCCGTAGACAGGATAGATATCGTTGTGCACTTTCTCGCAGTTCTCGAAATGTACAAACAAGGGATAGTTGAACTTACTCAACTTTCTACTTTCGGGACTTTAACGATTGAATGGGTGGGATTTGAACAAGGCGGCGATCTTACGTCGATAGATACCTACGAGGGGTGATGACAATAACTGACGAATACCGAAGCGCAATCGAAGCGATAATTCTTGTTTCCGACAATCCTGTTGGATCAAATGTGATGGCACAATTACTGGAGATCCCAAAGAAAAAAGTTGAGGAGATATGTATCCAACTTGCGGGAGAGTATGAAGCAGAAGGACGTGGTTTTATTTTGGTGAATGTTGCAGGAGGATACCGATTCCAAACACACCCTGATGCAGCTCCGTATGTCGAACGCTTTGTTATAGAAGGGCAAAATACCCGCCTATCAGCTGCAGCACTTGAAACACTAGCAATTATCGCCTACAAACAGCCGATTTCCAGGATGCAAATCTCAGCAATTCGCGGAGTAGACGTTGATACCGTTGTCCGTACTCTGCAGCAGCGCGGGTACGTGTACGAGGTTGGGCGTGATGTCGGGCCAGGTTCTGCGGTTCTTTTTGGAACAACTTCGTTATTCCTTGAACGAATAGGACTTCATTCGCTGAACGACCTACCTCCGCTAGCTGACTTTGTCCCTGGAGCTGATGTTGTTGAGGCATTAGAAAGCGGACTTCGCCCTGAAGAAACAAATATTCAAATGGACATATCAGCTGAAGGTCTTTCTAGGCAGTCGGGGAAAGATATGCCTCCGGCGACCTAGTTCTGTGGGGCAAAAAGAAAGCAGTAGTGAAAAACTTCAAAAAGTTCTCGCACGGCTAGGTGTCGCCAGTCGACGAGCAGCCGAAGAGTTGATTGTCGAGGGAAGAGTTCATGTTAATAGCAAACTTGCAACGCTCGGTCAGCGTGTTGATCCGGCTGATGATGAAGTGATTGTGGATGGTGTGCATGTGAGTATAAAGCCCGGTCTTGTTTACTATCTTCTTTACAAACCCGTTAACGTCATATCGACTGCAGATGACCCCCAAGGTCGCCAGACGGTAGTAGATATGGTTCCAGCGGATCCTCGTGTTTTTCCAGTCGGCCGTCTTGATAGGGAGAGTGAAGGTCTTCTTCTGCTAACAAATGACGGAGATCTCACATACCGTTTGACGCACCCCTCATTTGGGGTGCAAAAGGAATACTTTGTTTACGTTTCAGGGAAAGTCACTCGAGCTAGCCTGCGAGCATTACGTGAAGGCGTAGAACTTGAAGAAGGCACGACGGCGCCAGCAAAGGTTTCCCAAGTTGAAACTGGTTTACTGAAGATAATCATTCATGAAGGACGCAATCGGCAAATTCGTAGGATGTGCGCACTAGTTGGACACCCGGTTCGTCGATTGATCCGGACAAGGATCGGACCTTTAAGCGATAGAAAATTATCGTCCGGTGTATGGAGAGAGTTAACGACAAAGGAAATACGAGATTTAGAACGGGCTATTACCCGTAGGGACGACGATGATAGGGATTAGAAGTCATTATCAGCTAAATCACCTCGGGTTCATCATCTACCGAGGCTAATATTTCAAGAGTGGGCATAGGATCAATAGAGAATGTATATATCGTCCGGTCCCCTATAGGGAGGTCGAAATGAGTGGGAAAGCAGGGATTATAGGACTAGGGCTTATTGGTGGTTCTATCGGCATCGCTCTAAGGGAAGCAGGATGGTTTGTCGTTGGTCAAGATGTGGATGCAGAGCAGGAAAGTATTGCACTGGAAATGGGTGCTGTAGACGTTATTGGGGCAATGGACAACGTTGATATCGCCTTTGTTGCAACACCTGTTAGCAGTGTCGTGGATGCTGTTTTTCAAGCGATCGATGAAGGAGCAATCGCAGTTACTGACGTAGGGAGTGTTAAAGGGTCAATCGTTCAAGAAGTGAATAGTCCGAAATTTGTTCCCGGGCATCCTATGGCGGGTAGCGAGCAAGAGGGCGTTCGAGGTGCGCGTGGCGATTTGTTCAGTGGAGCTGTTTGGGTCCTCACGCCTGCGGGTATCACAGACGATGGCCATTTTGCGAATGTCCGTGCCGCGATTGTTGAAATTGGGGCGGATGTTTTTGTCGTAGATGCTGATTCCCATGATGAACTTGTTGCAGTTGTGTCTCATGTTCCTCATTTAACTGCCGGTGCTCTTATGCGAATTGCTGATGAATACTCTCAAGAACACCGCCCTCTTCTGCGTTTAGCGGCAGGTGGGTTTAGGGACATGACTCGAATAGCTGCGGGTCACCCAGGCATATGGCCTGATATATGCATTGAGAATTCAGAAGCGATACTAAGAGTCATAGGTGAAGTAATTGGTTCTCTAGAGGAAACAAAAAAGATTATCGCATCGAAAGATAAGGAAGCTCTCCTAGAGGAATTGCAGCAAGCTAGAACGGCAAGGGTGAATCTTCCGACAGGAGTTCCAGATGATATCGACCTTGATATTGTTCGGATCCCAGTTCTAGATCAGCCAGGTGAGCTTGCCAGTTTGACAAAACTCGCCACTGAGATTGATGTAAATATTTATGACCTCGAAATAGCCCATTCGTCCGAAGGTGAGCGAGGTGTTGTAATCATGGTCGTGCCAGCCGATAAAAGTGAACGGCTTCTCGGAGGGCTTATGGCGAACGGTTACCGGCCATCAATTAGGGCAATGGAATAGCAATGCTGCGTATCGACCCTATCGTCGAACCTCCAGATGTTCGGCTATCTTTGCCGGGTTCTAAAAGCATCACCAATCGGGCTCTAATCACTGGAGCACTTGCAAATGGAAAGTCGGAGTTGTCTGGAGTGCTTTTTTCAGAAGATACCCTCGCAATGATTGATTGTTTGGAGAAAATGGGCGTTGAGATAATTTCCGAACGAGATAATTCGTCCGTAACTGTTATCGGTACGGGAGGATCACTGAAGCCGCCGACAGAAACTCTTTGGGTGAACCAGAGTGGAACAACTGCGAGGTTCTGTTTGCCCCTTGCCGCCTTAGTAAGGTCAGACGTAGTCATCGACGGAGACGAACAGATCAAAGGTCGGCCACACAAACAGCTATGTGAAACGCTCGAAATTCTTGGAGCAGAAATCGAATACCTCGGTGCTCCGTATACATTTCCTCTCCGGATTAATGGAAAGGAATTGAAAGGAGGAAAGGTTAATTTGGGCGGCGAAGTTTCAAGCCAGTTTATTTCAGCCTTGCTTTTAGCTGCTCCATGCTTCCCAGAAGAACTTGAAATCAATATCGATGGAGAGCTGGTGTCGAGGCCATATGTCGATATGACCGCCGCTGTTATGAGGGCGTTTGAGGCAAATATTTCCCATCCGTCTGATCAAAAATATTCAATTTCGCCAACGGGATATCAAAGTTCAGAATATTCGATTGAGGCCGATGCTTCCGCAGCTTCGTACTTTTTTGCTGCAGCAGCTGTTTCGGGTGGAAAAATTGTTGTAGAGGGATTAGGGAGCCAGTCTATCCAAGGAGATATTCGGTTTCTTAACATTCTTGAGGAAATGGGAGCTCAGGTTATTCGTTCAGAAGACTCCCTTGCCGTTGTTGGATTGGACTCCCTTTCTGGGGTTGATGTATCGATGGCGGAAATTTCTGATACGGTACCCACGCTTGCCGCAATAGCCCCATTCGCTTCAAGCCCAGTTACGATCAGGGATGTCACGTTTATTTCTGGAAAAGAATCAGACAGAATCGGCGCTTTAATTACTGAACTTACAAATATCGGTATCCGGGCAGAGACAACCGAAACAGGTCTAGTTGTTCACCCTGGTGCCCCCCAAGAAGGAATCATTCACACATATGACGATCATCGGATAGCGATGGCATTCTCTATTCTGGGCCTATTCACATCTGGAATTACTCTCGACTCTCACCGGTGTGTTACCAAAACATTCCCCAATTTTTTTGATGTTCTTGACCAAGTCCGAGCTGCTGGCGATGCCCGACTTAGAGTCCTTGCTATTGATGGACCTGCCGGATCCGGTAAATCAACCCTTGCTAAGTATTTAGCCCGCCAATTAAATCTGGATTATTTAGATACAGGCGCTATGTATAGAAGCGTTGCCGCTGTTGCGCTTTCGGAGGATCTTGACCTAAATGATGAAGGAAAGGTGGCGTCTATCGCTGAAAGTATCGATATTCAGTTTGAAGGCGACAAGGTATATGTTGATAATGAAGACTTTTCAGAAGTGATTCGTGGTCCTGAAGTAAATGCTGCGGTCAGTCAAGTCGCGGCTAACCCTGGCGTGCGATCTGTAATGCGCAGGCAGCAGCGTGCATGGGCGCGGCTGCGAGGCGGTGGGGTGCTAGAAGGCCGTGACATTGGATCTGTTGTTTTCCCTCAGGCTCGACTCAAAGTCTATATAACGGCTACTCCAGAAGAACGAGCCAGAAGGCGAAGTTTGGAAACTGGACAGACTGTTGAAGATATTACCAAAGAGATGCTGAATCGGGACACGAAAGACAGTACACGTGACGATTCACCTCTTGTAGCCGACCAAGCGGCAGTGGTTATAGATACAACAGGTAAGACCATCGAAGAGACTTCTAGCTACATCGAGGAGTTGTTTCTATGAACAGAGCATTCGAAAAAGCTCGAGAATCAATAAATGAAAAACCGTCACTTCTATCGCGTACTTTGTATGTTTTTCTCAAAGGAGTCGCGAGGGTAGGGTTCTTCCTTTTTTTTCGTGTTTATTCAAAAAATTCTCGCTCCTTGCCAAAAAAAGGGCGGGTTATTGTTGCCCCCAGCCACCGTTCGAATCTTGATGTCCCCCTGATAAGTGCAACATGTCGTCGGAAACTATATTTTCTTGCCAAAGGATCCCTATTTATCAAAAAATTCTGGGCCTGGGCATTACCAGGAATGGGAGGTATCCCACTTGACCGCTCATCGCGGGCAGATAAACTAGCGCTCGATGCTTCGCTAACTGCACTTCGAAACGGTAAAGCTCTAACCGTTTTTCCAGAAGGTGAGAGGAAATCAGGTCCTACTATCTTTCCTATACTTGATGGCGCTGTCTGGCTTTCTGCGAAAGCTGATGCACCAATACTTCCTGTAGGTATAGGTGGATCAGAAAGAGCGATGCCTAAAGGAAAGTTTTTCCCCCACCCACGAAGAGTAGTTATCCTCTATGGAGAACTTATCTTCCCTCCTCAACCTCTACCAGGTGAAAAAAGAGTGTCGCGGACAGCGTTAAGAGAATATTCTGATAAATTGCATGGGGTTCTTCAAGGCCTATTCAATCAGGCTCAAATGATAGCTGGGTCGCCTAACCGCTAAAAGGGAGGGATCACTGGAGCGATGTTAATACTTCAGATGCTTCGATTGACCGGTCATCAGTGGCTGATTTTTGTTCAAAGCTTGTTAATCCCAATTTCGAAAAAAACCCAACAGCTTGGATAAGAGAGCGGAGTTCGCGTGGAGGGGGAAAGTATTCTTCTTCTAGCATGAAGCGGAGCTCTTCGACTCCATGAACTGGGTCGAGTGTTTCAAGGACGGCGTTCACGAGTTCTTCAGGTGCTGAAGCCCCTGCCGTGACGCCGACTGTCCCAGACAACCCCTGTGGAATTTCTGATGCATGATTGATTCGGTGAACTTCGTCACAGCCCACTTCAGTTGCAAGTCTTTCAAGAGCTCTTGTGTTTGAGGAGTTCGCCGATCCTATAACGACCACACTGTCACATCGCTCAGCTATAGACATTAATGCTCCTTGACGGTTTGTCGTTGCGAAACATAGATCGCTTCTCTCTGGAATATCCAAAGAAGGGTAGCGGTCCTTTGCTGCTTCTAAGATAGATTTCCAATCACGGTGACTTAACGTCGTTTGAGCGAGCAGAGAAACATTTCCAGTGAATTCTGGAAGACTTTCAACAGCTGAAACTGATTCAACAATATGGGTTTCCTCAGGAGCTACGGCCATGGTTCCTACTGCTTCTTCGTGGCCTTCGTGCCCAACATATATAATGTTGTGGCCTTTTTTCGCCCGAACTTTTACTTCATGATGGACTTTTGTTACTAAAGGGCATACAGCGTCAACGACGAAATTGCTCTGCCTACGTACTGAAGCAACGACCTCAGGAGCTGATCCATGAGCGCTTAACATCACTGGATGTCCCTCAGGGACTTCGTTTATATCGTCAACGAAAATAACACCAAGTGCTTCAAAACGCTCCACCACAACCTTGTTATGCACTATTTCGTGATAGCAGAAAACTGGAGCTGGAAATGCTCTAACCATCCATGTAAGTGCCTTTATAGCCATTTCTACACCAGCACAGAACCCTCGGGGGGAAGCAAGAAGCACTTTATTAACTGCCATATTTACAGTCTGGCGCGCAAAACACGTTTATCGGCATTTCGAAGGCTAGTTGAGGGTTTTCTTTTTCTACTTTCATGTTTTTCACCTATGTCCGATGTTGGGTAATAACCTAGAGAGTATGTCTTCCCCTCGTGTAATAGATATTGCAAAAGGTTCGCCTGCCGACCTAGCAGGAATTCTTGTGAATGATGTACTTCTCTCACTTAATGGAGAGATGCCCAGAGATGTTATCCAGTACCAACTTATGACTGATGAGGCTCATCTCGATATAGAAATCCAGCGAGGAGGGTTGCATTTTGAAGTTGGAATTAGCAAACACCCAGGGGAGTCTCTCGGGATACAGGTAGATTCTGCCCTATTTGACCAAATAAGAACTTGCGACAATCACTGCGAATTTTGTTTCATCTATCAACTTCCGTCCGGAATGAGATCGAGCCTGTATGTCAAAGATGACGACTACCGCCTTTCATTTTTGTATGGAAATTTCACGACGCTTACTCGATTTACAGAAGCCGATCTCGAAAGGGTTGTGACTGAAGGTCTTTCACCGCTGAATGTAAGCATTCATGCTACCGACCCGCAAGTGCGAAATGCTATGTTGCGAAACCGGCGAGGAGGACCCAGCCTGAGGTGGCTTAAGGCACTTTTAGACCATGGAATCAAAATTCATGGCCAGATTGTCGTGTGCCCGGGTATAAATGACGGAGCTGTTCTCGATGACACACTCTGCACTGTCTTTGAACAATACAGAACCTTAGAATCGCTATGTGTTGTTCCTCTTGGAGTTAGCAAATATTCCAAAGAGACTAGGATGCGCCCACATACAGTAGAAGAAGCGAACTTGGTGGTAGACCTTGTTGGATATTGGCAAACGATCTTTCAGCAATATGCAGGAAGGCGTATCGTCCATGCTGCAGACGAATACTATCTTATGACTGATCGGCCCTTCCCAACCGTTGAGCATTATGAGGGATTCGGCATGTATGAAGATGGAGTTGGGATCTACAGGACATTTGAACAGGAATTTCATGGGAATGTCGATGAAGCAACAAATCCAGCTGCAGGATTTTTTGCTTGGGTGGATGGTGCTCCAGCGGAAGGGTATCGCGCCCAACGTGTTCCCTCTGAGGTAGTAAAAATTCGGAAGAAACGACATGGGAATATTGGAATTCTCACAGGGGAATATGGAGCCAAACTTCTCTCCCCACTTATTGAGGCTTTGGAACGCTCCGATGTAAGGGTGATTTCAGTCCCAAACTCCTTCTTTGGGGGTAATGTCGCTGTCGCAGGACTAATGGTCGGGGAAGACATCGCCCAACTGTTAACTAACGAGCCAGAAGATGATAGATACTTGATCCCAGATGTTTGCTTGTCTCAAGGGAGGTTCCTAGACGGTATGGCTATAGATGATCTTCCTCGGGAAGTCGAGGTCATTGCGACAGATGGTATTGCCCTCCGACGAGCGTTAGGGGGCGGTAATGGTTAAAGTCCCAGTTGTTGCCGTAGTTGGGCGACCAAATGTTGGTAAATCAACTCTCGTCAATAGGCTCATTGGAAGTAGAAAGGCGATCGTGGAGGAGAAGCCAGGCGTAACCCGTGACCGTAATAATTTTGAAGTTGACTGGGCTGGAGAAATTTTTACGTTAGTCGATACTGGCGGGTGGCTTCCCAAGAGCAGTGAGGTAACAGCGCTTAATAATAAAGTCAGCGAACAATCAGAACACGCGATTAATGATGCGGACCTTGTCCTTTTTGTCGTTGATGTTCGGGTCGGCGTCACAGCTGAGGATGCACTAATTGCAGAGATTCTCCGTGGTCGCAAGAATCCGAGTTTTGTCATTGCTAACAAAATCGATGACCCGTCTCACGAAGCGTCAATGTGGGAATTTATGTCGCTTGGATTGGGTGAACCAAAACCTGTTTCAGCTTTGCATGGAAGAGGGACAGCAGATATTCTCGACGCCGTCATCGCTGAGCTTTCAGTAAACCCTTCGTCAACTGAATGTAATGACGATGAAGAATCGGATATAGAGAAAGATGAAGCGATAGCAGTAGCGATTGTTGGGCGACCAAATGTAGGAAAATCTACATTATTTAACAAACTTATCGGCGCTGAACGAGCGGTGGTGCATGATCAGGCAGGGACCACACGAGATGCGATTGATACCGTCATCATCACTGAGCTTGGACCTATACGTTTTGTAGATACTGCAGGAATGCGTCGGAAAGCGCGTATCAGCGAAGATACCGAGTACTACTCGCTCGTGCGCGCTCTCCAAGCCATCGATAAGGCAGATATTGCCCTTTTGGTTATCGATTCCACTGTCGGTGTCACTCATCAAGATCAACGGCTTTCAGAACGTATTGATGCAGCTGGATGCCCCATAGTCGTTACTCTTAACAAATGGGAACTTATTGATTCCTACAACCGGGAACTTCTCGTTGAGCAGGTAGAAACGAAGTTGGGGTTTCTTGCAGATCCACCGGTAATGAAGATCTCTGCATTATCGGGTAAAGGAGTGCATCGGTTATTCCCAATCTTGTCTGAAACGATTTCCGGCTATCATCGGCGCATTCCTACGCGTGATGTGAATGTGGCGATCAGTAAAGCACAGGTAGCGCATCCAGCACCAGCTGGAGCCCGAGTGCTCT
>CAJWET010000005.1 GCA_913031515.1 uncultured Acidimicrobiaceae bacterium
CAGGAGGCCCTGGTTTCGCTCACTCCGCCGCTGCTAAAGCTGGCGTGAAAAACATGGTAGAAACGCTCGCCGTTGAATGGGCTCCCTACGGCATTCAAGTTAACGGTCTTGTACCTGGACTATTTCCACATGAAGATATGACTGATGACATTTCCGAGAACCTTGATAAGACACATGACAAGGATGCTAGTCAACCGGCAATGAGAGTTGGGCAGCGACAAGAACTCGGATGGGCGGCGACATTTCTTTGTTCACCCTACGCCAGATTCATATCCGGACATACCTTAGTTGTTGATGGGGCAAATTGGCAGCGACGCACGCTCACTAACCCAGCAGTCATAACGGTTCGAGATCAAATGGGCAAGGAACCTTTTGGTAAAGAAACGAAGGGAGACTAAAGATGGGATTCCCTAAAGATATTCAAGTAGTTGAAACTATGATCGGAACGCGCGCAGGGAAAATGGCGAAACTCAACTACGTCAACCTCACGGGTATGAAGGACAAAGAAACAGAAGGGTTCAATTTTCCCGCCCAATACATGTTCAAAGATGTTCCGTGGAGTGAACAAGCGCGTAATTTTGAAGAAGAACCCGAACCTCCTCAAGGCGCAGATTTGCTTCTCCCCTATATGGAGAAACACAACATAGAAATTGCCATGGTTGGTGTTGGGCTCGGTGAAGAACGGTCAGATGCCCGTGATGCTATTGATAACTACCCCAACCGATTCATTGGTTGCCACGAACCAGACCCAAACGACGTCATGGGGTCAATCGCGAATATCAAGAAACTCCATGCAGAAGGATACATACGGGCGATCTCAGCGTTCCCTGCCGGTCGCACCCCACAGGTCCCCATTGATGATCCCAAAATGTATGCACTCTACGCCACATGCGTCGAATTGGACATCCCAATCTTCTGCTGCGCCGGAATACCTGGTCCCCGTGTCCCATATCAAGCGCAGCACGTCAAACTCATTGACGATGTCATGTACGACTTCCCCGACTTGCGTTTCGTAACCAGACACGGGTGCGAACCATGGGAAGATCTCGCAGTTAAACTTATGCTCAAATGGACCAACCTGCACTACTCAACGTCTGCTTTCGCCCCCAAGTATTACCCGAAAGCGATTATCGACTACGCCAACACCAGAGGCGCAGATAAAGTCATGTACGCCGGCTACTTCCCAATGGGGCTCCATATCGACACAATATTTGAACAACTCCCCAACGTCGCCTTCAGAGATCACGTTTGGCCGAAATTCTTAAGGGAGAACGCCGCTAGGGTTCTGAAACTCGAGATTTAAGGAAACTATGCTCACCCTGCGCTTCGACTTCCGCCTTAAACCTGACAGTCCCACTACCATGAAGGACCTTTACCGCGAAGCCTTGAAGATGTGTGAATGGGGAGAGCAAAACCATGCGATAACCGCCATGTTCTCCGAACACCACAGTTCCCCAGATGGATATCTCCCATCCCCAATCATCATGGCTGCAGCCGCAGCCGCTCGAACAGAAACACTCACGTTCAACGTTGGTGCTCTCCTTCTCCTGATGTATGACCCGATCAAACTTGCAGAAGATATCGCTGTATTGGACCATCTCAGTGGAGGGCGGGTCGGCTACACAATCGGACTCGGGTACAGGGATGAAGAGTACGCAATGTTCGGTGTTGATAAGGCGAAAAGGGGAAAAGAAATCGAAGATCGTATTCAAGTCCTCCGAAACGCCCTTCGTGGTGAGCCGTTTGAATGGCAGGGGAGAAAAATCCATGTCCAACCCAAGCCGGCCACTTCTGGAGGGCCCATTATCGCCTATGGCGGAGGCAGCAGGGCAGCCGCTGAACGTGCTGCCAGACTGGGGATGATGTTTTTCCCACAAACAACAGACCCCGCAATGTCTTCATATTATGACGCGGAAGCAGAACGCGTTGGAAACCCAGTCGGCATGACTATGGGGCCAGAACAGGGAGCCCCTACAACCATCTTCGTCGCGGAAAACCTCGATCAAGGATGGGAACAGTTTGGGCCCTACATGCTCTACGACGCTGTTTCTTACCGAGGTTGGATGGGCGACGAAAACAATTCTGCAAGTCTCAGTCGAGCATCCACCATATCGGAACTTCGCAACGAAAATGGCCCGTACCGGATCGTCACTCCTGAGGGAGCTGTTTCGCTCATTAGTCAGTACCATCGGCTCTCCCTGCAACCACTATGCGGAGGTATACCTCCAGAGCTAGCGTGGTCTTCGCTCGGCTTAATTGAAGAACAAGTCCTTCCGAATTTTCTCTGAGGAAAGCTGCCGCCAAGCGGAAATCCTTACCTTGTAGTATCTTCTATGTCGACAGCTTTCGTGAAAGGCAATAATGAAGAAACTTCTTTTACCCATCCTGACGGTTCTACTCGTTTTCTCCGCGTGCGGTGGTGACTCTGCTGAAAAAGCAGTTGACACTACTGAGGCGGCAGCTGAGGCCAATGATGGAAAACGCCAAGCGCTAGCGGATGCTATTTTGACAGCTATCGAAGGTGATGAAGAAACTCCACTTTCAGGTAAGGGGGAATGCATAGCTAATGCCGTGCTCGAAACTGATATGGCCGATCTTGAAAAGAATGGATTAACTCTTGAAGCGGTCTCAGATCCATCCTTTGACCCATTTGATGATTTCACACCTGCAGGTACGGAGATAGTAGCGGCCGCAATCACTACTTGTCTCAGTGCCGCTGAACTAGCTGAAATTTTTGTGCAAGGAGCTGAAGAAGATGGAGACGAGTTATCCATCGAAGTCGCGACATGCTGGGCAGAAAATCTGTCTACGGATCAAATTATCACGATCTTTACAAACCCAGATTCACCCGAGGCAGGAGAAGTAATTGCAACATCAATTGCCAAATGTCCGCAAGCTTTCATCCAGAGCCTGATAGATGAAATGGGAATAGATCGAAGCGCCGCTGAATGTGTCGTTGAGGGGCTATCAGAGGACCTTCTGCTGAGAATGTTTGCTGCAGAAGATGAAGAAGTCAGCATGGAAGTGTTCCAAGAATACCTACAGGTTTTCGTGGAATGCGGGGTTGATCTGGAATTGTTGGGGTAGTACGACTCTGTTCATCTTTGTAGCTATAGAAGTAATGGCGCTAACCGATCTAAGCTGGCATCGTCGAACGGGCTGAGCTGTGCCCGGGAGATGCCCTGTTCAGCGAGCCATCCTAACCCATCAGCTACCTTCTCTGGACTTCCAAAGAACCGACTATAGAGATTGTCACCCATCTTAGTTTCAAGACTTTTGGTAGAATCGTCAGTTCCCGCGTTGCACAACACAAACATCCCCAATTCAATGTCGGGACGGATATTGCGCACCTTTTCAATCATCGATGAAAGGTGACTCTCCGTAACATCAGCCAAGATTTCCAAGTCGAGCTTCCCGCCACGGGTAGAAGCGCTTGAAGCTTTAATCTCAACTCTGTCTAGGAATGGGGTAACCTCACGGACCGTCCTAGGGCCTCCAACCGAACCGATCAACAGCGGGGGAGGATCACCGAGAGGACCCAAATTTTTCGTATCAATCTGGTAATAGTTTCCGCGGAATAAACAAGTTCCTTCCGTCAACAAGGAACGAACAATCTGGATTGCTTCCACATACATACCCGCCCGGTCACGAGGAACCGGATATTCCATCCCAGCATCGGTAATTTCCCCTTCAGCCCAGCCGGCACCAAGTCCAAGTTCAAATCTGCCAGAACTAACCTTGTGCAAAAGCAATGCAGCCTGAGCGACCTCAACAGGGGATCGTAATAAATTATTGACGAAAGACGTAGTAACCTTCACACGAGTAGTCGCAGAAGCTACCGCAGTCGCAGCAACCCACACATGGGGGAAAGGGCGATGGTCTGTGTAGAAATGATCAGCGACCGAGAGTACGTGCCAGCCTTCATCTTCTCGTTGTCGGGCCCATTCGCCGGGTTTCACTGTAACGTCCATCAGGTTAACTACATATTCCATATGGCCTTCCAATTATTAGCTATGAGAGTTTTACTACACGAAGTCACTGTTGCTCAACATACGACTCTACATTCAAAACTTTCTCCCACGCCTCAAGTACTCGGTATTCAGCTGCCAACTGTCGACGTTCTATCTCTGTATTAATGGAGTCCAACACTGGCTGTTTTTGTTTTGCTTTGATGAGTTTGCAGAGCAGCCGCTCTATCTCTGGATCTATCACCGCTTTCCCCATTTCCGCTGCGAACCCGATTCTGCGCAAACAGTAAAGACATCTTTCGGATCAATTCCGGTACGTTCGGCAATTTCAAAAATAGTCGCATGCTTGTCATCAGAAAGAGCGAAAAGAATTGCAGAACGGATAGTGGGTTCCATTTCTCTACTATGACAGCAGCATATGACACATCTATGACCCGTTGTTGGAAGCGGTGCCGGAGTATGGTTGAATCAGAATATGGCAAAACGTATCAAGAGTCAGGCAGTTGTAACACTGGTACTGAGTTTTGTTTTACTTGGAGCAGGATCTCAGCTGCTGCATGCGCATACCTCGTTAATGGAGTCATCTCCAGAGCGACAGGAAAGGGTTTCAGGGCTTTCAGAAATAGAATTAACATTTTCCAGTGGACTTGTCGATGATGGAAACGCAAAGATCTCTCTTTCTACGATCAGAGAAGGTGAGGAGGTTCCCATCGGAGAGACTACGTTTGTTTCGGACTTCATCATCAGCGCTGAAGTTCCCAAAGAACCTGTACCAGGACAATATGTAGTCCGCTACCACGTCACCTCCCTTGATGGCGATCTTAATGACGGCGGCTACGCCTTTGAGCTTCTAGCATCCAAAGGCAATGATGTTACTTGGATCCTCATCGCTGGAGGAGTCGTCGCTATTGCAGCTGTAATGTTTCTATTAAGGAAAAAACCGAAGAAGGACGAAAAATGAAGCCCCCGAGGATTCCCCCGCTCGATATTTCATCGCTCAATGACGAAGCCCAAAAAGTTTTGCAACCCATTTTGGAAGCAGGTCGACCTTGGAACATATTCCTTACCTTGGCGCACCATCCTGATCTCGCAAAACGGTGGTTAGTTTTCTCAAACCACGTGCTATTTAAATCAAGTATCCCTGCACGTGAACGAGAGATAGCGATCCTCCGAACAGGATGGCTATGCCAATCTGAATATGAATGGGCCCAACATGAGATCATAGGGGCTGATGCCGGACTTACCTCAGAAGAAATGGAACGCATCAAAGAGGGTGCTGATGGGGGATGGGAGGGACTCGATGCACTTATCATAACTGCAACGGATGAGCTCTATCACGACAAAAAAATCAGCGACACCACGTGGGCGGATCTGAAAATTCACTGGAGTGACCAACAAATGATGGATCTCGTTTTTGCAGTTGGCCAGTACACTCTGGTTTCGATGGCCTTACGGAGTTTTGGCGTTCCCCTAGATGACTTCCTAACTGGATGGGATTCTGCGTAACAAATTACCGCCAGGCCACAGGAAGTGAAACCGGCCCCCGAAGGATGCAACCTACAGGTTGAGAAGCTTCTAAATCTGTTGACCGTAGATCGGGGAGGCGAGCCAGAAGCCTCTCAATCCCAATTGAAATCTGGGTTTTCGCTAGATGTGTTCCAGGACAATGATGTGAACCAAGTCCAAAGGTCAACACACGTTTCGGTTTCCTCTCAACGTCAAAAACGCTTGGATTCGGATAGAGTCGCTCATCTCGGTTTGCAGATGCTATGCCCATAAGGACTATTTCACCCATTGAGAAGTTTTGCCCAGCAACGACAGTGTCAAACGGAACAAGACGGGGAAGTACTCCAATAGGTGGCTCCCAGCGAAGCATTTCATCAACAGCAGAGGGAATCCGTTCAGGTTCAGATCGTAAGCGATCCAACGCATCTCCATTTTTCAACAAAGCATAAAGAGTATTTCCCAAACCATGGTGGGTCGTTGAAGCGCCAGCAGCGAAAATAGCGCGAACATGGCTAAGGATCTCCTCGTCAGTTAACCTACGGCCATTTTTTTCTGATACAACCATTGAACTCAACATGTCATCAGCAGGGCATTCTCGCCGTTCAGTCAAAACCGGTTCAACGTACGAGGTCAGTTCCGCAGCTGCCGATAATCCAATCTTTGGATCCCTCGGGTAACCCAAGATGTCAAAACTCCACCGAAAGTACTCATCACGTAGATCATCGGGTAATCCCATACGTCTACCAAAGACGTAGAACGGAAACTTTGATGTAAAAAGCTCAACAAGATCACCACCACCATCATCAAGAAAACCATCAATTAGACCGTCAGCTATCGGGGCGACGTCAGACTCAGCGAAACGTCCTATTGGTCGGGAGCGTAACGCCTGTGTTGATAACGAACGTAAAATGTTGTGTTCATCGCCATCCGTGCTTTCAAATGTCACCCCCTGACAAGGTTCAATTGATGCCGCATAAGTAGGGCCTGCCGGAAATCCGTCATTGTCACTAAAGGCTGACTCAAGCTCGACATATCTAGTAATCAGATGACATGGAATGCCGGAAAGCCCAGCAGGTACTACTGGCCCTGAATCACGAAGCAAACGTAAACGTTCATGGAAAGACTCACCGGGGAATAAGCCACCCTCACCTTCAGGAGAAATAGAAGGCCCAAAATCCACTACCCCAATATCAGAAGAATCGGGCTTATCGGAAGGTTCTTTCTGGCCAATATTGAGCGTGCCCATACTAGATCCTAACTCAAATGCCCATACTTGTAATAAGGTCGTGAGTGAGAGAATTAAACATAGCCTGAACATCGAGGAATCAAGATGCGCTACATCCTAGGTTTACCAACAGATCATGTTGAATTAATCGACCAGTTCGGAACAAGCGTAGCGATCACTGAAATGGCTTCAACCGCTGAAAGACTAGGGTATTACGGTGTGTTTGTTACAGATCACCCCGCTCCTCCCGCCTCGTTCATATCGGCCGGTGGCCATCATACCCTTGACCCCATGGTCACTCTGGCAGCTGCTGCAACAAGTACTACACAACTAAAGATATTGACCAATCTACTGATCGTGGCATACCGTAATCCGTTCCTAGCGGCAAAATCAGTTGCAACTCTTGATAATCTCTCCGAAGGTCGCCTGATACTCGGCGTTGGTGCAGGATATCTCAAAGAAGAATTTGCAGCTGTCGGAGCACCCTTCGACACTCGTGGTGATCTCTTAAACGAACACCTTGAAGTTATGCGACAAGCATGGAGTGGCAACCCCGTAACCGCAATCAGTGATAATTATCAAGCCAAAGAGATCGTATCCCTTCCCCGACCGAAACAACAGCCGGATGCTATTTCACCTCCGATATGGATCGGTGGAAATTCAAATAATGCCATTGACCGTGTTGTACGTTTTGGAGAGGGATGGATCCCCATGCCGACACCGAAAGGCATAGACAAATTTGTTCACACTAGCCCCATTAATGACCTTGATTCACTCGGGAAAAAAATCGGTACGCTTACAAGAAAATGGGAACAAGCGGGGCGAAGAGGGAAACCCAATATCGCTATTGGGCCTTGGGATGCCGGACATTTCGCTACAAAGAATTGGGATCCGGAAACCTACTTAAAACGTCTTGATCAGTTCTCTGAACTCGGCGTTACCCATGTTCCTATTATGCTCAGCAGTCTAGGTGGTGATCTTCTCGTAACTCGCTCACAGTTCCTCGAACGTGTCGATGGTTTCGCGCGATTCGTTGGCTTATAGTCGGCGGGGATTTCTATTTACAAGTGATACTCGGAGGGAGGCCCATTCATATCTATTAGTTCCCATAAGGCTTCTATATGTCGGCGTTCAGTCCAAGTTGACCCAATGGAAACACGAATGAAATCTGTATCGTCAATCACTGAAGGTGTTAAATAAGTCGTTCCACTTGCGTTTATGGCATTTGCCAAGGATTTCGTGGTCTCGTTTCCTCCAACATGGCGGAAACAGACCAATGCAAGAGTCCGTGGCGCGACAATTTCGAAACGACTGTCCAGCGCTAGCCGGTTCTCTAGTTCTTCTGCCCAATCGACATGGGATCTCACGAAACTCCGTAATTTCTCTGCACCGTATGACCGAAGGACAAACCATAACTTTAATGCTCGAAAACGTCGACCAAGCGGAACATGCCAATCCCGATAGTCAATAGCTGCCGGATTTCCTGAGGATTCATTTTTTAGATATGCAGGGAGGATGCTGAGTGTGTTAATCAATTTCGACCGGTCAGCGACCCAGAAAACGGAGCAATCAAAATTCGTTAGAAGCCATTTGTGGGGATTGAACGTATAGCTGTCGACAAGTTCAACCCCATCCTGAAGGTGTCTAAATTCTGGGCATATCATGGCGCTACCCGCGTACGCTGCATCAGCGTGATGCCACATACCGTGGTCTCTGGCGATCGCGGCGATCGGGCGAATTGGATCCATGGCTGTCGTGCTTGTAGTACCTACCGCAGAACATACCCACGTTGGTATGAGGCCATCTGCTAAATCCAAGCCGATTTGTTTTTCGAAAGCATCAACATTTAAGCAGAATGAAGCATCTACTGGAATGGACCGGATGTGCCTGAATCCGGCAATGCGGGCCCCTTTCTCGATTGAAGAATGGGCTTGTTCTGAACCATAGGCAACCAACGAATCCGTTGGATGTCCTGCCTCGACAGCGTGATGGCGCGCGACGACTAACGAAAGATGTGTAGAATCTGAAGCGCTCATTTGTAAGACCCCACCCCCGGGACCGGTATCGATTCGCCATGAAGATGGGAGGCCAAGGAGATCTACCAGCCAATCCAGAACCGTGTTTTCTATCTCAGTTGCTGCTGGTGCTGTTGACCACATCATCCCCTGAGTGGCAAGACCAGCGGCTACAAATTCTCCAAGAACGGAAACCGGTGACACCCCCGAAGGAAAAAAAGCGAACCATCCCGGGTGTTGCCAATGTGCCATGCCTGGCATAACCACATGATCGAGGTCGGCAATAATGTCCTCCATGTGTTCTGCATGTTCTGGAGCAGTTTCGGGAAGCATTGCTCGAATATCACCTGGCGAGATTTCGGGAAGTATTCGCTTGTCATCAATACTTCTAAAGTACTCTGCAAGCCAATCAACGAGCTGGTAGCCGTAATTTCTAAAATCTTCAATCGGAAGATGCGGAGAATTCTCTGCATTACTCATTTTGTCCCCCTGTTAGCGACGCGTATGTTGCTCCAAGTACATCTTCAAAGCTACTAGGGGAAATAGCTACTTCCAGACCTCGCTTACCTCCGCTGACATACACCTCGTCTAAAGTACTAGCTGAAAGATCCACAAATGTTCGATGCTGTCGCACTTGCCCGAATGGAGAAATACCCCCAGCTACATACCCTGTCCTTCGCTCAGCTACTGACACTTCGGCCATGCTAGCTCTTTTTGTTCCTGCTGCTTTCGCCAATGACTTCAGATTTAACAGTGAAATCACCGGCACGACGCAGACAACAATTTCTCCCTCATGTAGCTCGGCAAGAAGGGTCTTAAAGACTCGCGATGGATTAAGTCCGAGTTCCTCAACTACCTCTTCTCCATAGCCTCGCCCCAGCGATCCATCTTCATACTCAAGGATCCTGAAAGCCTGACCGGCTTCTGAGAGGGCAATGATAGCTGGAGTCACATCAAGATTCTACGGTGAAACTACACAGAGTCCGAATTGTCACTTGTCTATTGGATTCTTTAGTCACATTACGACTAATCCAGGGTACCAATCGGGGGAGGTTGCATGTCACTTGTAGGTGAGCGCGTCATACGTAAAGAATCTGCAGGTATAGGAGTGATCAATAAGGGTACCGCTCCTGTCAGCGCTCACGTAGCCGAAACAGCATTGGGAGAAGGAGGTTCATCTCAGGATGTCGCAGATGAGGGCCTTACGCCTCCAGTAGACATACATGCTGACGAAGATTACCGACGCCACCTCGCCAGAGTTCTTCTTGAAAGAGCACTTTCGTAGTTACTAACTCGGAAGATTCTATTATTATCACATCAATAATGGCACAACAACCGAAGCGATCATCATGCATACCACGATTGCTGCAATTACCCGTATGCTTGTGTTCCGCTTTGCCATAGATCAAGCTTAGAAGGTGCCAACCTAAAGGATACAGCTGGGACAGGACCGATATTCCGACAGCGCATCTATACAAAACCCTGCTCGCGTGGGTACGCTTTGATTGTGGATTTAGGAATTTCCGGGCGTAATGCTCTAATAGCTGCTTCATCAGGTGGACTTGGCTACGCAACTGCCGCTGCTTTAGGAGCAGCTGGCTGTACGATAGTGCTTTCCGGTCGTGACGAGGAACGCCTACGACAAGCATCAGAGTCAATTCCTGGAAGTATCCCGATCGTTAGTGATGTTTCAGACGCAAACGGAGCCACTGATCTTGTGACCCAGGCAGAGGAAGCCCTTGGGTCGGGAATAGACATTCTTGTCACAAACGCTGGAGGACCACCTCCCGGCACCTTCACTACTACTGACGTCAGCGCATACATGGCAGCCCTCGAACTTAACCTGATGTCGGTTGTCGCAATGTGTAAGGCTGCAGTTCCAAGTATGCAAGAACGGGGCTGGGGACGGGTCCTAGCAATCACTTCCATCTCCGTCCGACAACCAATCCCAAATATCATGTTGTCGAATACGGCCCGAGCCGGCGCCACCGGGTTTTTGAAAACGTTAGCCTTAGAAGTCGCAGAAGATGGTGTGACAGTTAACTCCATCCAACCAGGATTTCATGCAACCAATCGGGTAAAGAGTCTCTATGGAGAAACAGATCTCGAAGAGCTCGCAAAATCCGTGCCAGCTGGGAAAATAGGAAAAGCCGAAGACTTCGGCCAAATAGCAGCTTTCCTTTGTTCAGAGCAAGCTGGGTACATTACAGGAGCGGCGATACCTGTCGCAGGCGGAATTTACAAGGGTCTGCAGTAATAGCAAAAACACTTACTTCCTTAGCTTCTTTCTAGAACCAGATCTAAGCTAATACCTCATGGATGAACTACAACAACAGACAATTCCTGATTTGGTAGAGCAAGCTGCTATCAGATACGGATCTTCACAAGCGCTTGTTGATGGAGATATAGATTGGAGTTTCGAAGATCTTTCCCAGAAGGTTCAACAGATGGCCCGAGCGCTCCTTACGAGTGGGGTTGAACATGGTGAACGAGTAGGTATATGGGCTCCCAATACTTGGGAGTGGGTTGTGGCGGCCCTTGGAGTCCATGAGGTCGGCGGAGTTCTAGTTCCTATAAATACCAGATTCAAAGGAAGAGAAGCTGGGTATGTCATCAAGCGGGCCAATGTCAAACGACTCTTCACGGTAACTGATTTCCTTGAAACCAATTATGTCGAATTACTAAAGGAAGCCGGCGTTTTAGAGTTATTAGACGAGGTCATCATTATGCGTGGTCAAACTCAAGAAGGGACAATCAGCGTAACTGATGTTCTAAGTCGTTCAGCACAAACCGACCAAGCTGAACATCAAGCGAGGAGAAATAGCGTTCGGGGAGAAGATTTGTGTCACATCATGTTTACTTCGGGAACGACGGGGTTACCGAAAGGGGCAATGCTCACGCATGCGGCGGTAACCCGTGGATATAACGATTGGGCAGAGATTGTTGGACTTCAAGAAGGAGATAGATACCTCATCGTCAACCCCTTTTTCCATTCCTTTGGTTTGAATGCAGGAATCCTCGCCTGTCTTATGAAAGGAGCCTGCATCCTTCCCCATCCCGTGTTTGATGTTTCTGAAGTTATGCGCAGAGTCCCAATTGACCGCATTTCAATGCTGCCAGGTCCCCCTGCGATATATCAGACAATTCTCAACCATCCGGATCTGGAAAGTTTCGACATGTCCACATTGCGTCTGGCAGTCACTGGGGCCGCAGTAATTCCGGTCGAGATGATCGTACAAATGAGGGAAAAACTGGGTTTCGAAACAGTCGTTACAGGATATGGACTAACTGAGGGATCAGGGCTGGCGACTATGTGCCGTCATGATGACGACCCTACGACAATAGCGAACACTTCAGGACGTGCAATGCCGGGCATGGAAGTAAAAATTGTCGATGCTCACAACTCAGAAGTTCCAAGGGGAGAACCAGGGGAAATCATCGTTCGCGGATACAACATCATGAAAGGCTACCTTGACGACCCCGAACAGACAGCTCTTACGGTCAACTCGTCAGGATGGCTACATACGGGAGACATAGGTGTAATGGACCCCCAAGGAAACATCGCTATAACTGACAGGAAAAAGGACATGTACATTAATGGCGGATTCAATGTCTACCCTGCAGAAGTAGAATCCCTCATGCTGGCCCATCCAGATATCGGCCAAGTTTCTGTTGTTGGGGTACATGACCTCAGAATGGGCGAAGTGGGGTTCGCTTTTATCGTCCCTGCAACAGGTAGACAACCAGACCATGAAAAAATTATCGACTGGTGTCGGGGTGAGATGGCAAATTATAAATGCCCTAGACATATTCAATTCGTCGAAACGCTTCCTTTGAATGCTTCAGGAAAAGTCTTGAAGTATGAACTACGCGAGAGAGCGGAGAAGATATTGGGTCAACGATGATGCAAGCGGTCGTTCTCGAAGAATACGGAAATGTAGAAGTTCTGGGCATTAAGGAAATACCGCTACCTTCTCCTGGTCCAACAGAAGTCCGTGTGAAAGTAGCTGCCACCGCACTAAACCGTGCAGACCTTCTTCAAAGAAGAGGGTTGTACCCAGGTCCAGAAGCGGAATTTGAGATTCCCGGTATTGAATTCTCGGGAATCATTGAATCTTCAGGAGCTGATGCGAACAGATACCCTGATGGAACCAAGGTAATGGGTATTGTGAGCGGCGGCGGATACGCGGAATACCTTGTCGCTGATGAGCGGCAAATTATGCCGATCCCTTCCAATATTCCCCTTGTTGATGCTGCAGCGATCCCGGAAGTTTGGATTACCGCTTTCGATGCATTGATAGATAAAGGGAATTTACAAACCAGTCAAAAGTGTTTGATCCACGCCGGTGGGTCGGGGGTCGGTACTGCCAGCATTCAGATAGCAAAAGAGCTTGAAGTTGACGTGGCTGTAACCGCTTCAGCAGCGAAGCTAGAGACCTGCAGGCAGCTAGGAGCTGACCTTATGATTGATTATCACAATGAGGACTTTGTTACTGCAGTCCAAGGATGGACCTCGTCAACAGGAGTCGATGTTGTCCTTGACGTAGTCGGTGGAAACTACCTCGAAAAAAATATTGCGTGTACCAGTGTCCAGGGCAGAATAGTGCAGGTCGGAGCCATGGCAGGAGTGAAAACCGAAATTAACTTAGGAGCCTTATTACAAAAACGCTTGACGCTCATAGGAACGGTTCTTCGAAGCAGGTCGATAGAAGAAAAGATTTCCCTAGCAGAAAGTTTTGATTCACAAATCACTCCGAAGTTCGAGGATGGTTCGTTTAAACCAGTTATCGATACCAGATATGCATTTCAAGAGATCGCCGAAGCTCACACCTATATGGAGAGCAATAGAAACATTGGAAAAATTCTTATCGAGCTATCGCCAAGTTAACCCAAGAGATTTAAATTCAATACAGAACAACGTCGCAATCGGTTTTGGTTTGTGGCCGTTCGTCACCTACCCTTGATACAGCAATGAATGAACCGGTAGTTAAAATCAGTATCCCCGACAACCAGCTTATGACCAGCCTTTTCGGGGAGCGAGACCTGCACTTGAAATCGATCGAAGCTGCGTTTCCCGAAGTGGACATCCATGCCCGAGGGAATCAGATCTCAATAAGCGGAACAGATGCGGCGAGGGTTGGGTCACTTTTTGAAGACATGGTGGTTCTACTCGAGGACGGTCATGTCATAGATTTAGCGAGTCTCGGAAAATCTATAGATCTTGTCATTGCTGATCAGCGTCCATCCGATATTTTTGGCACCGATATTATCCGAACCAAAGGTAGGACAATCCGCCCGAAGTCCCTCGGCCAAAAGAGGTACGTAGAGGCAATAAAGGAAAATATCGTAACATTCGGAATTGGACCCGCAGGGACAGGGAAGAGCTGGCTGGCTGTGGCGATGGCAGTGAAAGCTCTCCGTGCGAAAGAAGTCAATCGAATTATCCTTACCCGTCCAGCGGTTGAAGCAGGAGAACGATTGGGATTTCTCCCAGGTGACTTAATGGCAAAAGTTGATCCGTACCTGCGCCCTCTTTACGATGCCCTAGATGATTTGATGGATAAGGAAAGTGTTGAACAACTGATAGAAGAAGGTCCAGTTGAAGTCGCTCCTCTAGCGTTCATGCGAGGTAGAACATTAAATAATGCCTTTGTCATTCTTGATGAAGCACAAAATACGACACGGGAACAGATGAAAATGTTTCTCACTCGCATCGGATTCGGTTCCCGAGTTGTGGTAACCGGAGATTCAACTCAGGTGGATGTCCACAACGGACGACAAGCATTGCATGAGCTCGAGAGCTTCCTCGGTGATATCGAAGGAATATCATTCGTTCACCTAACCAGCAAAGATGTTGTTCGGCACCGTATAGTTCAAGACATCGTCGACGCATACAACAACAAATCCAACAAAGCAGAATCCAGTTGAAAGTCATAGCCCAATCAGATTTACCGGATCATGATCCTGAAACGGGTATCGAAACTGAACGGTGGCGAAATCTAGCACAACAAGCTCTCATAGCAGAAAATGTTACAGAAGGGGAGATGTCCGTATTCTTCGTTAATGAGCAGAGAATGGCTGACCTCAACGGCAAGCACATGGTAGGAAGTGGGCCGACCGACGTTCTCGCCTTCCCGATAGATGGGCCAGACTCGGCAGGGGGCCAAACATCAACAGAGAAAAATCAGCCTCCAAAACTCCTCGGAGATATCTTCGTATGTCCTGCCGTCGCCCGCCGGAACGCCCGTACCCACGGGAAAGCATTTGAAGATGAAATCGCCCTTCTGGTAATTCATGGCGTACTCCATATCCTCGGACATGATCACGCACTAGATGAAGAAAAAAGAATCATGCAGCAACGCGAAAGAATACTTCTAGCGGACCACCACCAGCCATGAATGAATCAGAGGTAGCGGGAATCATAGCGTTTGTTGTCACGATCGCAGCAGCAGCTTTTTTAGCTGCAGCTGAAACAGCTATTACCCGTGTCAGTACCGCAAGGGCAGAAGCACTCGTCGAAGAAGGTCGTAGGGGGGCGAGAATCCTCCGGGACTTGATTGATCGGCGAGAACATGTACTTCCTCCAGTTCTCTTCATGGTTCTCGCGTGCCAAATTGGTGCAGCGACTGTCATGACAGTTATTGTTCTTGAACACTGGGGAACATGGCAGCTGGTATGCGCTTTTATCGGTGAACTTCTATTGCTTTATGCTGTCGCAGAAGCTTTGCCCAAAAGTTGGGCGCTTGCCCATCCAGATAGGAGCGCTACAATGGCGGCCCCCCTGGTAAAAGTACTTTCTTCGATAGCGCCTTTGCGATGGGTAGCAAATGGGATTGTCACCCGAATGGGCGCCAATATCCCGAATGGAATTTCTGAAGGTGAAGTTTCTGAAGAAGAACTCCTTGCACTAGCCGAAGAAGCAGCAGCAAGTGCAGCCATCGACGAAGAAGAACGTATACTCATCGAACATGTCATCGAATTTGGGGATACCGTTGCGCATGAAGTGATGGTTCCACGGCTAGACATTACCGCTGTGTGCGATACGGATACTATTAACCAAGCCGCAAGCATTGTCATAGACCATGGCTTTAGCAGGGTTCCGGTCTATGGAAAAAATATTGATGACATCAGAGGAATCATCTACTCCAAGGACATTATGCGGTCCCTACGCGATGGTTCCAGCCATAACAAAGTTTCAGAGATCATGCGCGAACCTTTTTACGTCCCAGAGGCAAAGAAAATCTCACAACTGTTGCGCGAAATGCAAGCAGAGACCTTCCACATAGCGATTGTTATTGATGAGTACGGAGGAACCGCTGGTTTAGTTACGCTCGAAGACCTGATAGAAGAAGTTGTAGGTGAGATCGTAGATGAATTTGACGTCGAACCACCCATGATCGAACGACTCGCGGATGGGAATTTCAGAGTCAATGGCCGAGCTGATTTAGACGACCTAGAAGCCATGCTCCTTATTGATCTCCCAACAGGCGATTGGAATACCGTAGGTGGGCTTATCTTTAACTCGCTAGGACATGTTCCTTTAGTGGGGGAAACAATTGACATAAACCAGCACAAATTCTTCGTCGAACGAGTCCAAGGTCGGCGCATCGCACGTGTTCTGATCACACCAAACCCACATGCCCCACGGACTGCTTAGATGGAAAGCCCAGAAAACCACACCGAACCCTCAGGAGTTCAGCATGATGACTCTCACCTCCATGGGGTACTCCAACCATCAACCTACCGATCAGGATTCGTCACAGTAGTCGGAAGACCAAATGTAGGAAAATCTTCACTCGTCAATGCGATTTGCGGCGAGAAAGTAGCGATCACATCCAATAAACCCCAAACGACACGACATCAGATCAGGGGAGTCCTGACTCTACCAAATGCCCAACTGGTCTTTGTCGACACACCAGGAATACATAAACCTCAAACCCCACTTGGAGAGCGCTTGAATCAACGAGCAATTGACGGTATTCCAGGTGTTGACACAGTTTGCATGGTGATTGATGCCACTGCTCCGCTTGGAAAGGGTGACAAGTTCATCGCAGCAAAGCTACCTCTAACCTCTGTCGTAGTAGTTAACAAATGCGACAAGGCGAAAAAATCACGCGTGCTTCAACAGCTCGCGGAAGCCTCCAAACTTTCTTTCGCCGAGTATTTTCCCGTTTCAGCGAAAACCGGCGAAGGAATAGATACTCTTCTTGATTATTTGATCTCGGTTACTCCCAAAGGACCGAAATACTATCCAGATGGCCAAATCACGGACATGTCAGACGAGCACTTCGTAGCTGAGCTGGTACGGGAACAACTGCTGCGACTCACCCGCGAAGAGCTTCCACATTCCATAGCAACAAAGGTAACTGAATGGGAATGGCCGCGTATCCGTGTTGAAATTCTCGTTGAGCGTGAAAGCCAGAAAGGCATTGTGATTGGCCACAAGGGAGAAGTCCTCAAGAAGGTAGGAATAGCTGTTCGGGAACAGCTTCGAGAAGGGGCCTACATCGAGTTACAAGTCAAAGTCGACAAAAACTGGCAACACCGGCCGGAACGAATCGAGCGACTCGGTTATTGACATCGCATGTCATATAATTTCAATGGCCAGGGCAACCACAGTCAAGATTACGAGCATGGACACGAGGAATCCGAATGAGGCTAATCGTATAGGCCTCCTAGGTGCAGCGCCTTTCCCATGAAAATAACTAACTGCAGAAGCCCAATCTTCTTCTCGGGATCTCATAGTGAGAACTTAGAACCATCCAAGACTTTTATGGTGGACCATGCCATGAGAAACTAGATACTCTGTTCACTCAAGTGAGGTCAGATGCGGTAGCGTCAAGGTGTGGCCATACAACCCTTTAGCACCGCCGCACTCAAACGACTAAGAATTGACCCTGCCGATGTCCCTCAGCATGTCGCTGTGGTAATGGACGGTAATGGCCGGTGGGCTCAGAAGAGAAACCTGCCAAGAACAGAAGGACATCTTAGAGGTGAAGAGGCATTATTCGAATGTGTAGAAGGGGCTTTAGAACTCGGGATATCTTGGTTAACCGTCTTCGGATTCTCAACAGAAAATTGGAATCGGCCTAAAAGTGAGGTGCAATTTCTGATTAACTTCAACAGGGAAACAATTCGGAAGCGCCGAGATGAACTGCATGAGCGAAATGTCAGGATTGAATTCATCGGTAGAGAAGATTGGAGAATGCCCAAAAGACTTCTTCGTGACATGGACGAAGCGAGAGAATTAACGAAGAATAACGGCGCTATGACATTCACAGTTGCGTTTAACTATGGCGGGCGCGCAGAGCTAGTCGATGCCTTTAAAGCTATGTCAGCAGATCACCTCACTCCGAAACAGATAACTGAAAAAAAGATCACACATTATCTGTATGGGAAAAACATACCTGATCCTGATCTCATCATCCGAACATCAGGAGAACAAAGACTATCGAACTTCCTCCTTTGGCAATCTGCCTATAGCGAATTTCTTTTTTTAGATACTTTGTGGCCTGACTTTACCCGTTCAACTCTGTATGAAGCTGTCGCCGAGTACCAGATACGCTCTAGGCGGTTTGGCGCCCTGTGAGCAAGTATTACACCACGCAGGCGATCGTACTCCGAACGTACAAACTGCGCGAAGCCGACCGGATCATCGTGCTGGTAAGTCCCGATCGCGGGATGATCAGAGCAGTGGCGAAAGGGATCAGGAAAACAAAAAGTAAATTCGGTTCACGTCTCGAACCAACCACACATGTTTCTCTGCAAGTCCATAAAGGGAAATCCGACCTTGATTTGATCACTCAAGTAGAAACGCTTACTCACTTTCGCACAATACGCGAAGACCTCAGTAGGCTTACAAAAGCGATAGTGATGCTGGAAGCGGTTGACCAGATTGTACTCCCTGGAAAACCGGCTGTAGAACTTCACGGGATGCTTCTTGGAGCACTCAAAACACTAGAAGATAATGACTCTGCGCTCGTTGCACCCAGTTTTTTCCTCAAACTCCTTGCGGTTGAAGGATCCGGACCCATCGTAGATCAATGTGTAGCCTGTGGAAGCACAGAAGTCGTCGCATTTTCTAATGAGGAAGGCGGAGTAATGTGTGAGAACCACCGAACCGGAATTCCTGTCAGTACCCCAGCAGTCGAACAGCTCCGACTGATACTTGGAGGGCATCTGGGTAAGGCGCTAAATCAACAGGCATCTGTTGCCACCAAAGAAGTAGAAAAAATAGCTACAGAGGCGCTTGAGTTCTTTCTCGAACGAAGAATCCGAACCATCAGGCTCTTAGAGAACTGAAAAATCGAAACCTATGAAGATCAGAGGGGATTCGAAGACCTTCTAGAAATGATTTGGCACCGCATTGGCAGATTGAGGAAGATAGACACCAGAGGGGCACGAAACGGCGTTAGCCTTGAAGTTCATGGGTGCAGCAGATCCTAACAACGAACTAATGGACAAAGTCGTAAACTTATGTAAAAGACGCGGCATTGTATTCCAATCAGCCGACATATATGGCGGTTTCCGCTCGACATATGACTACGGCCCCATAGGATCACTCATCCTTCGAAACGTGAAAGATGCATGGTGGAAAACCATGGTCCAACTTCGCCATGACATCGTGGGGCTAGATGCTTCTATACTTTCCCCGCCAGCAGTCTGGGAAGCTTCAGGGCACCTCGACAATTTCGCTGACCCACTTGTTGATTGCAAAGAATGCAACGAACGATTTCGCGAAGATCAACTCGAAGATCCTTCAAACTGTCCGGCATGTGGCGCTAGTAACAGCTTTACAGAAGCACGGGCTTTCAATCTCATGTTCAAAACCCATGCCGGACCAGTCGAAGGGTCAGGAGAT
>CAJWET010000006.1 GCA_913031515.1 uncultured Acidimicrobiaceae bacterium
TGCGTCGTTTCAAGAAGTCGATCAGAAAGCGTTACTTGAGATGCCACCGAATATTGGTTCAATAAAAGTTCGCGGATTGGATGTATCCATTGGCAACCGAAAAATCGTGGGGGGAAGCAACTTTGATATTCCTGCCGGTGGGTGGCTCAGCATTATCGGCCCCAACGGATCTGGGAAAACTACTCTGATACGAGCTTTAGCTGGCCTAATCAAATCCGAAGGGGAGGTCTTATATGGAGAAGAAAGCCTCCATCGCATGGGGTATAAGGAACGCGCCCAACTTCTTTCAGTTGTGCCGCAGATATCCGTCATACCCCCGCGCATGACGGTCAACAACTATGTCCTTTTAGGGAGAACACCGTATCTGGGAAGAGGATTCCAACCAGCCCAGAATGATGTATCTTTTGCTCGAAAAGTATTATCTGATCTTGACCTATTAGATATCGCTCATCGCTATGTCACCGATCTCTCTGGAGGCGAACGCCAAAGAGTTATTGTCGCAAGAGCATTGACGCAAGATCCGAAAGTTTTGTTACTCGATGAACCAACGACCGCTTTGGACATAGGCCACCAGCAAGAAGTACTAGAACTTGTTGACCAGCAACGAACCAATTTCGGGATCACGATTGTAAGCGCGTTACATGACTTAAATTTGGCCGCCCAATACAGCACTATGGTTGCATTAATGGTTGAGGGTCGCATAGTCCGATTTGGACCACCGATGGAAGTTATTCATGGGCCTGCTCTAGAAGAGATCTATGGAGCAAAAGTTCAGGTGGTCAGGGAGGGGAGTTCTTTGATCGTAATCCCAACTAGAGGAAGGGTTGAATAGGCATCGGTGCTAACACTGAACAGAATTGCCTCCAGATTTCCTCTGGATTTATTTCACGATAAGGTTGCAAGGACCTAACAAAGTATTCCGACGGAGACGATGTGAATAACGAAACCCCAGAACAAGTCGAAGTAGAGCTAAGTAGTTGGATAGAGGAAAATTGGGATCAAGATCTCACCGTTGCTGAATGGTGGCAAACACTGGCTGATGCCCGGTACTCCCATACGATGCTTCCGGAAACTGCTGGTGGAAGAGGGTGGGGGAGAGACCTCAACCAAGTCGTTCTTCGGACGATGGCTGATAAGAATGTTCTCGGGCCGCCCACCGGATTGGGGATGATGCTTGCCGCCCCTACAATTGCTGCCCATGGAACAGATGAGCAGATAGCTCGTTTCGTTCCACCGATCTTGAATGGACAACAAGCCTGGTGCCAACTTTTCTCTGAACCTGGAGCGGGCTCAGACCTTGCAGGGCTCCAGTGTAAGGCGCAAAAAGACGGAGATGAATGGATCATTAATGGGCAAAAAGTTTGGACTTCGGGGGGGCAAGTAGCCGATATGGGAATGCTGATCGCACGGACAGACCCCGAGCTTCCAAAGCATCAAGGGATATCCTATTTCGCATTTGAGATGAAACAAAATGGCGTTGATGTGCGTCCTCTTAAGGAGATGACGGGCCGAGCCCTATTTAACGAAGTATTTTTCACTGATGCGCAGGTCCCTGATGATTCAATTATTGGCGGTCGTTCGAACGGCTGGCGAGTAGCAAATTCCACCCTAATGTTTGAACGCTCCCATCTTGGAAGCGGCTCAGTTCCTGTAGCAACTGCGCTAGCTGGGACGATAGCTGGCCAACTGTCCATGAAGGTAGGAGATATCATGCGACGTCAGGTTCGAGGGCAAGGTGGTTTAGTTATAGGCCCCCGATTATTTGACCGGCTACTGGAACTTGCTCAAAAACTCGGCCGAGAAAAAGACCCTGTTTTGAGGGAAGAACTCATGAAGCTTTACTCATTGGTAGAAGTTAACCGTCTGAATATGCTACGCGTCAAAAGTGGGCAAGGAAGGACAGGGGCGGAAGGAAATATAGGCAAGTTGATGATGAGCGAACTGTACCGCCAGTTCCGAGAAGTAGGGGTTATGGCAATTGGGGCCGATGGAATGCTCCAAGGAGTTGAAACAGGCGATAATGCGTGGATCCATGAGGTTACTGTTTTCTCACCAGCTCCAGCTATCTATGGAGGAACAGATCAAGTTCAGCGAAACATTATAGGGGAGCGTGTTCTAGGTCTTCCGAAAGAGCCAGGTCACCCAAAAGAAACTCCATTTATTGACTTGCCAAAAAACTGATGGTCTGGGGTTTTCGCAGACCGGCTGCCCGCGTGGTGCTTCTTGACAAAGAAAAGCAGATTTTTCTTATAAAGGGATCGGACCCAATGCGGCCGGAAAAAGGAACCTGGTGGGAGATACCAGGTGGCGGAATAGAGACGGGTGAAAAAAGTGAAGATGCGGCCAAAAGAGAACTTTATGAAGAATGCGGGTTTAAGGACGTGGTCGTTGGTCCATGTATTTGGACCCAGTATGTAGAGTTTGACTTCGCAATGTACCATTTCAAATCTGACGAACGGATACATCTAGCTGAAATTGAAAAAAGGGCTGCATGGGACCCGAAGGGGCTCGAGGCGCTAGAAGCAGCCGTTTTCGAGGAAGGGCGATGGTGGTCGCTTGATGATTTGCTAGCTTCAGAGGAACAAACGCTTCCTGAGCGCTTGCGGGAATTCCTGCCACAGATCGTCGCCGGAGACCTTCCTGAATCCCCAATTGATATCTCACCAATCGGAGGCCCTCGCCCACCTGATTGACCTATCAAACCGTATGTTAGTTGTTTTCCTTTTGGTGTCGGTCTTCTCTTTCAGCCGCTCTAACTCCATAGCTCAGAACGATGGACGGTAACAAAATTATCGATCCCACGATAAGTGTGACGATTACGACCGTTACCAATGGGCCGTCAAAGTCTGTTGCAAATAAGGCGAAGAATAAAATGATCGCGATGAGCCACAGCGAGTATCCGACTCTTTTGCCGATTTTAACAAACCGGCTGACTAAGCGTCTTTGTGAAGCAAGGGCATCAGTCATGATGAAACCGTAGAAAGCAGTAGGTTTGATTGCGAAGCGTTGGCATGATTCAGATCCCGCTCCCTTGCATTGATCCCGAAAGTTGACTGTCGGGGACATAAACGTAGCAGGTGACGACCCGATAAAGGCCTATTTCCCAGTCTTCTTGGGTCGGAGGGATGTATCCGATTTCTAGTTCTGATAGTTCGTAATCAGAGCCGACAAAATCTTTAAAAGCTTCGTAGCATTTGACTGCGGACCAGCGTTCCAATTCCGTCTTTCCTGGGTATGGTTCGTCCGCCGTTGCAGGATGCACGAACTCTTTGTAGATCTCGGAATCATGCGGTCTCCGGCAGTCAACAATCGTCGTAAGGTCAGTAATGTCTCCAGTTTCTTCGTCGATGAGTCTGTACTCATTAAAGCAATCTTCTAGTCGCAGTTCGTACTGGAAGTTAACAATTGTTCCCTCAAGCATTAGAGAATCCGCATCCCCCATTCTAGCCAGGGCGCCAGGCAGGATAGATGGCCTAAACTCTGATTCAGTGTCGCTACTAGATGAACAGCTGAGAGAACAGACGACAAAGAAGCCCAAAGCAATAATCCCAATGTTCCTTTTGAACAGGGATGTTATCATTCCATCCGCCGATTCATAAAGTAGCTGAGGTTGAGCAAAGATAAACCATGATTGATGATTGCAGTCCCTTGAAAGTTTGGCATACGGCTTTCCATCCTATTCGATATTATTAAATCGCCTTCCCTCAACTCGGTAAAGTCTTCTCAAGGTTGAAGAACCAGATCGCAACTGCAGCCATAAATGGGAAAAACCCTATGAAATACGCTGGCCACCTTTTCCAACGACTTCCGACAAATAGAGTGGTAAATCCGACCATAAACACGGCTATTCCCCATGCGATTGTCGGGACCATAGCGTCTCGGTCGCCGTCGAGGCCTTCGCCAAAACTTGTTGTGGTATTTCTTCTAACGGATTCAGGCGTAGATTCGATTGTGGTGTTAGGAGTAGGAGCTTCGATTTCTGACGCAGGAGTTCCTTCTGGGGTGGAGTTTTGTGGAGGTATGGGTTGTTCATTGGAGCTAATAGGTGATTCTGACGTAGCTGAAGAAGTACCTCCTTCTATGCCGAAAGAGAGGCTAAGGCTAAAAGCCGATCCTGGTTTGGGAGGGTAATAGTCCGCAGGTTCGCTGATAAGTTCAGCAACAACAACGATACGGTTGCGGGCTGTCAGTTTCGGATGGCAGGAAATGAGAGTCAACCTATCCGGATAAATATCAAAGTCCTGTTCGAGGACGTCAAGTCGGTAGGGGCTAATAATGAAGTGGCCTTTCCCACCTATTTGTTCCACCACTCGATAAGTAAAGGAACCTTGGATCGTTTGAACATTGATTTCATCCCCCGGTTTCAAATCATTGATCCTCCCGAACGGCGCCCCCCATGTTGTCCGGTGACCAGCCAAAGCAGAATTTCCTGGCATACCTGGTAGCGAGGTATGGCTATAATGCCCCGGACCCTTCCGTAACGCCTCTACGCCCACCCCTGCCACGACAGTTTTTGAGAGGTCCAATGCAGGGATGCTGAGTTGAGCGATTGCTTCTCCTTCTGGACGCCAGATAAATTCTGCAAAGTCCAACTCTGAATCTTCTTCAGTCGTTATTTCATCCGGTGAAGACTCTATCTCCTCTACCTGTTCAACGAGCTCCTCAAAATCATCTTCGAGGCCTTCTTGGTATCGGGCTGTTAAAACCCCAGTCCCCCAGAGTTGGTAGATAACGAAGAGAAGGGTAAGCAGGCCCAGAGCAACCATGCCCAGGCCAATGCGGCGAAAGATTCGTGAAACAAGCATCCCTGTTGACGTTAGCGAAAATGAGGCAAGATTCGAATTCATACTCACATCATTTCTGTCAAAGGAACTACGTGACGACAGAACTCGTGCAAAAACAGCTGATGCTACTAGTTTCTATCTTGTGGATTATTTGATTGGCTATTCAACTTGAATGACGTGATTGACCTTCGAGAAGCTGTAGTGCTGCTTGGCCAGTTTCCCGCGCTGACAGGGGTAACTTTAAAGGTTTCACAAGGTGAAATTGTTACAGTGCGGGGGCCAAATGGTGCAGGTAAGTCGACGTTACTAAGGCTTTGTGCCGGCCTTTTGCCGATACGCGAAGGATTCGCAACTGTTCTCGGGCAGAATCTAGGAGAAAACAGACGGATAATTCGATCGAATATCGGACTGTTAGGGCATATGTCAGGCTTATATGAAGATTTGACTGCCGAGGAAAATGTGGCGTTTTGGGGTTCGATGGTCCGTGCCACAAACCATGAAGTTCGAGAAGCTATAAAATTTATGGGACTTAACGGTCGCTTAAGCGACGTTCTGGTTCGACAACTTTCTGCAGGGCAGCGAAGAAGGACTTCATTCGCTGCCCTCATCGTTCAACGCCCCTCCCTTTGGCTTCTTGATGAACCACATGCAGCTCTCGATGGTGAAGGCCGTGCTCTGGTGGATGGACTGATAGAAGACGCTGCAAAATCTGGTGCCACCATCTTGTCGGTTTCGCACGCACCAATAGAGCCAGATGGTCGTATTCGGCGAGTAGTGACATTAGCGGGCGGGCGCATCATCGGTGATACAGCGAATGGAGGAAACAGTGATGGAATTTCGTGACGCATGGTCCATCGCTCGTAAAGATCTTCGTATTGAGCTCCGCTCTCGAGTCCTTACAAATCAGATTGCCCCTTTCACGCTTCTAATCGTGGTTCTCTTCGGGTTCGCGTTGGATGCTGATACGCAAACATTACGTGATACGGGCCCAGGGTTGTTTTGGGTTGCTGTTCTTCTAATCGCTCTTCTTGCAATCCAACGGGCTGTCCAAATTGAGGACGCTGATGCAGCACGTGAACGCACTCTTCTCACTCCCGTATCCCCATCATCCGTATTTCTTGGAAAGTCCATCGCTCTTTTCATCCAGTTGGTAGCCCTAGAAGTACTCCTTTTCTTTGTAATGCTCGCTCTTTTTAACCTTTCTGTAGGGAATCCACTATTAATTTGCTTGTCCGCGCTTGTGGCGACAATCGGAGTTGCGACTTCGGGTACCCTCTATGGGGTTATAACAGCAGGAGTCGGCGTTCGAGAAACTCTTCTCCCTATTCTCCTGCTCCCTGTCCTAGCCCCAATAGCGATTGGGGCTACAAGGGCGTTCGGTGATGCATTTGACCGAGTCGATGCGGATGGCTGGGCGTGGTTAGGACTTCTAGCTGTGTTTGCTGTTGTGTATACAGTTTTGGGTATGTTTGCCTATGGGCAACTTGTGGAGGACACGTGAAAATTAAATTCATGGCGATCAAAGAAACTCAAAACAACACGACGAGTTCTAGAATCACTCGTTTTCTTGGTTCTTGTCTAGTGCTTGGTGTCCCTGCTTTGATTCTCTTCGCATTTGTGTTTAGCCCGAAAGATGACACTATGGAAGATGCTGTTAGGTTGCTCTACATACATGTTCCCGTTGCGATTTTTTCCTATATCGCATTTGGTATCACTGCTATCGGAAGTATTTTCTACTTATGGAAACGATCCCGATGGTGGGATACTACAGCTCACGCGTCGGCAGAGATTGGGGTAATGTTTTGTGCCTTGACCCTGATAACTGGGAGTATTTGGGGCCGCCCTACTTGGAATACCTGGTGGGAGTGGGGGGATGTGAGGCTGGTAACGACATTGGTAATGTTTCTCATGTTCATCGGATATCTAGCTCTTCGCCAAGTTCCCGCTTCGCCAGAGGTGCGTGCAAAACGAGCCGCCATAGTGGGGATTATTGGCACAATAAATATACCTATCGTTAACCGGTCTGTTGAATGGTGGGAGAACAGCACCTTGCATCAACAGTCATCGCTTACCGACGGGAACTTAGAAGATCTAACATTATTCACCTGGTTCTTGGGAACACTCATAATTGGGATCGCCTATCTGTGGCTGCTGATCCACAGATTCAGGGTTGGATGGCTTGCAACCGAATATGAGGCTCAGGGATATGGAGTTGCTATAGAAGAGCGCCAAGCTGAAGCAAGAGCGCACAATACCGAAACGTCAGGACATCTTGAAGAAGGTGAAGTCGAATGAGTCACCTAGGGTATTTAATAGCTGGTTGGGCAATAGGAATCGGAGTCCCAACCCTTTACGCGATTTACATCCTCAGCCGTGGAAGGAAGCTCGCAGATAAAGTGCCCCCCGAGCGCCAAAGATGGATCTCCTCAACCGAGGAACAATCTAGGATTACCGATGGACAAGGATGAAATCGGTATTGACCTAACCCCAAGAACTAATAAACAGCCCCGCATGCCAAGGTGGGTGCCTGGCCTAGTCCTACTTGCTGTCGCTTTAACAATCATGGGCCTTATTTGGTTTCTAGCTACGAACAGCCAATCCTTTTTAGAGGCTGATCAAGCTGTTGCCGAACGAGAAGAGCTAGGAGAGAAACGCTTTCAATTACTCGGATCTCCCACTTCCACTGCCGGTTCGGATCAGACTTTCATCGTAGAGAACAACGAATACACCTTTTTTACAATTGTTTTCGACGGGGTCTACGTAGATGTAGTAAGTCAGGGGACACCTCCTGATCTCTTTGACCAAGGAGTTCCTGTCGTGCTGGAAGGCAACTGGGAGAATAGCCCGCTTCCAATAGAAGGATATATTTTCTCAGATGGAGTTAATGATGGTTGGTGGTTTTCAGCTGACAGGATATTAGTTAAGCACGACAATGACTACCGTAAGGATCGTATTGATGATGCAGAAAATAGGGGACAAACGGAGTAAGACCCCGACTCCTAGGAGATGAGATGAATGTTGCGATTGGAGTAAGCGGCGTCGTTCTTTCCCTGGTTGCTGCTCTTTCCGGAGTTGTGACGATCATTATAGGACTCCGATATTCACGGGGAAAGCTTCTCGTTGCTGGAGCTCGTTATGCATGGCTGGTGTTGGCAGGTATGGCTATTGCTACCTTTGCTATGCAGAGAGCTCTCATAACACGAGACTTCTCAGTAAAATTCGTTGCAGAACACGGCAGTACATTGACGCCCCCTCTCTTTAACGTGGCGACAATGTGGTCTGCCCTTGAGGGATCTGTTTTGCTTTGGGGTTTGATTCTGGCTGGCTACCTCGTCGTCGTCACCACCAAATTCAAAGGCCGCTACACCGACCCTATGGTTGCGTGGGCTTTAGTCGTCATGTTTGTGGTGGTGGGCTTCTTTGCATCAGCGATGGTTGGTCCCGCAAATCCCTTTCAATCATTTGATCCACCCGTCGGGTACAACGGTCCTGGCCCCAACCCGTTACTACAGAATCATCTCCTTGTAGCGTTCCATCCGCCGATGCTCTATCTAGGTTTTGTTGGGTTTACGGTCCCCTTTTCCTTTGCGCTTTCAGCTCTTATAACCGGTCGGCTTGGAGAAGGCTGGTTATTAGAAACCAGACGATGGACCTTGTTTGCTTGGGGCTTTCTCACTGCAGGGATTGTTCTAGGAGCCTGGTGGGCATACGACGTGTTGGGTTGGGGAGGGTATTGGGGTTGGGATCCGGTGGAGAATGCGTCGCTGATTCCCTGGCTAACCGCTACTGCCTACCTCCACTCTGTACTTGTCCAGGAACGTCGTGGCTTGCTCCGAGTATGGAACCTCTCGCTGATATGCGCGACTTTCGCTTTAACGATTTTGGGTACATTCATAACACGATCTGGAATCCTCGCTTCCGTGCATGCATTTTCAGCAGGGGACTTCGGAGGGTGGCTGTTAGTATTTTTCTCTCTCATCATGGTCGTCACAATTGGACTTATTTTTTGGCGAGGTGACCATTTGCGTTCTCCTGGCGGGATCGATTCGCCACTCTCGCGCGAAGGGGCTTTCCTCGCCAACAATCTTGCTTTTGCAGTCTTCGCCTTCATTATTCTACTAGGGACAGTTTTCCCTCTTGTCGTAGAGGCACTTCAAGGTCGACGGATATCTGTCGGTGCCCCATATTTTGAACGAATGAGTATGCCTGTCGGTTTTACTTTGCTGTTCCTTATGGCGGTAGCGCCTTTGCTTCCATGGAGGAAAGCGAACACAGATTTGCTAATACGTCGAGTTGAGTGGCCGGCTTGGGGAGCAGCGCTCAGCATGGTCGTTGCAGTCGCTGTCGGTGCCCGAGGGGCATTTCCATTACTTGGGTTTTCGATGGCAGGATTTGCTGCAGCGACAGCGGTTCGACAACTTGGTATGTCAGCTCGCAGACATGGATTTCGGGGTTTTCTTGGACGAACGAATGGCGGGATGGTGGTCCATCTCGGGGTTATTCTCCTCGCAGTTGGATTTATAGCTAGCTCTTCGTTCGTCGACCAGAGTTCACTTGCAATGATTCCGGGGCAAAAAGTTCGGATAGCAGAGACGGAAGTAACCTACATATCATCGAATGTGTATACGCATTCGAATCGCATCGAAGAGGAAGTCCTTCTCGAAGTAGATGGACAAACCTTAAGCCCAGCAGTTGAGAGGTTCATTGCGTCTGGACAAATCGTTCCTGCTCCAGATACACGGGTCACCTTATTCGAGGATGTTCAAGTCGCTCTTCTCAACCCCCCAGAAGGAGATGACAAGAAAATCGTTATTCAAGTCACTAGACAACCTATGCTTGTTTGGCTTTGGCTGGGAGGTCTTCTGATGTTGGTAGGAACTGTGCTTTCTCTTTTCCCCCAGACGAGGAAACTCCGCCCTCACTCTGGGCGCCCGAAATCGGCAAAAGCCGTGATGAAACCGGAGCCTCAACTATGACTCCTCTCAAGTGGCTGATCACAGTCATTGCTCTACTTTCCGTGGGTTTTATTGTGATCCTCACTGTACAAAATCAGCAAAAAAACCCCCCGAATTTTGACCTAGTTGGGCAATTAACTCCAGAGATAGAGGGGGTAACGGCTTCCGGTGAGTTCATTGACTTGGGCCAGATTCTCCAGCAAAACCGCTCGAAACCCCCGAGTGGGCAGACATGGGTAGCGGTGAATTTTTTCGCTAGCTGGTGTTCAGGATGCATCACAGAACATGCGGATCTTCTCCGATTCCATGAAGAGGGAGTCATCAGTAGCGGTGGGGAACAGTGTCCAACCCAACTCCTCGGTGTAACATTCAACGATACAAAAAGTGCTGTCGAAGATTTCTTTGTCCAGTTCGGCGGGGACTGGCCGGTCCTTGTAGGACCTGAGACGAATCAGATAGCGCTTGATTTTAGTGTCCTCACAGCTCCGGAAACTTTTTTGATTGCCCCAAGTGGACTAGTGGTTCTCAAAGTGATTGGTCCAGTGGGATATGAGAAACTCGCCGAAGTAGTCTCATGTTAACCCGCAAGTCATTTCGAGTTTTCTCGTGGGTTTTGCTGTTAGCGACCTTTGTTACAGCCTTGGTTATAGGGATTGTAGATCGTTCCGATATACAAACTTCCGCTGATAGGGCAGCAGGTCTAGCCTCAACCATCGCTTGCCCACAATGTTCTGGACAGCCAGTTTCTGAAAGTAACGCTCCCATAGCGGAAGTAATCCGCGCCGAGATCAAAAACCAAGTTGACAGTGGGCTGACAGATGGTGAAATTCGAGCTTTTTATCGAACCAAATATGGCGATTGGGTTGATTTAAACCCAGGAAACGATGGTATTGAAATGCTTGTTTGGGTCTCCCCCTTTCTCATAGCCGGAGTTGCGCTTGGAGGTATGGCCTTGGCTTTCTCACGAAGAAGGGACGCTGACACTGACAACGAACTGAGCGATGAGTCACGAGAGCGAGTTCAGGAACTTCGAGCTACCTATGAATCGGGTGAATCGAACAGAGGTCAGAATGAATGAGAATAGAGGCGATGGAGGAGCATCAGATAATAATTTCGCCGCTGAGCAAAAAGAATTTCTCCTGAAGTCGCTTCATGAATTAGATCAGGAATTAGAGAATGGCAGCCTCTCCCTCGACGACCACGAAATGCTTGTTCGCCGTTACACGCGAGAGCTCGCTAACGTTACCGAATCAGAGGAGGTTGTCAGTAGTGTCCAACAACCAAAGAAGGGCTACCGGACGAAGGCACTTCTATGGTCTCTGGGAATAGTCCTTCTTGGGGCAGCTGCAGGAATAACAATTAGTCAAACTTCAGGAGATCGCTCCGAGGGAGAGAGCATAACTGGTTCCATACGAAAGAGTGTCAGCAGTCAAATATCTGAGGCACAAATGCTTCTTGGTAATCCGGATCGCTGGGAAGAAGCGATTGAAATTTTTGACGACGTAATAGAAATACAGCCCAGTAATGCTGAAGCAATTACTTATCGTGCCTGGCTAAATTACCAAAGTGGCGCTGAGGTAGAGAGCCAAATAAAGGCATGGGAAGAGGTACTTTTACTCGAGTCCGGCTACTCCGATGCACTGGTTTTCCTCTCCATCTCCCTTTCGAATGAAGGAAGATTCGATGAGGCGTCCCTCTACCTTGATGAACTTAGGTCTAACCCCGTGCGAGAAGACATACTTGCGATCGTTCAACAACGAGGCCTCTACGGTGAAGTTTACGGAGAAGCTCGGTATGCGACGATTATTGAAAACTCTGAACCCACTCTAGAGGACCTACAACTTGAACCAGATATCGGGCTCGAAGCGGCGAATTACCTTCTCCTTAGCGACAAGGATGAACGCACAGTAAGTGCGATAAAAATATATCGAGCCATTATCGCGGATTTCCCCACCCACCCTGAAGCGCTGAGTCGAGAAGCGCTGCTTCTTTGGCAGACTGGGGACCAGACGTTATTAACCCGAGCGGTAGACCAGTTAGATTTGGCTGTTTTAGAGAACCCAAACAATCTTGAAGCTCTTTTGTCACGAGCTACTGTTCGCGCTGGCTTTGATCAGATAGGAGCTTGTAATGATTTGGAAAGCATAAACGGGATTTTTGCAGTAAGTGATCTGACGCCTGAGATTCAATTTTCGATAGAAAAAGTAAGTTCTACAGCCGAATGCAGTTAGCTAGAGGGCTACTGCTGTGACACAAACTTCATCCCCTTGAGGGAGACTTGCACTTAATTTAGTTGTTCCGTGACCATAAAGAGATCCGAGCATGCCCTTTACCATCCCTCGATCCACAGCGCATATCACCGGATGCTTTACAGCGGCATCACCGAAAGGGCAGTGCTCTGTCACGATTTGTAGATCTTCACCAAATTGCTGAGCATGAGCGGAAAAACCGTGGGCAGAGAGTGCTCCGGCAATAACGTGGAGGCTTTGCCGGAAGGAATAGCTTGTGTCCGAAGGCGAAAGCGATTTTGCCATAGTCCGTCCGTATTCGATACCAACCTCTTCAGCAAGTTGCTCAGCTTTCTCCTCGGATAGAAGGGAAAGCGCTTTCCCCAAGAGGGTTATCAATACATCATGATGGCGGATGGGGAATTCTATCGAGATATTCGGGTCTGAGCAGCTATAGAGTTTGGCGGGTCTTCCGGCACCCGAGGTAGCCGTACGTCCTACTTCGAGGTATCCCCCTGCGGCCAGTTTGTCTAGGTGATGTCGCGCAACGTTTGCATGCAGGTCGAACTGCTCTGCGATTTTGGCGGCGGTAACCCCCCCGTCGTGGGTGCGAACATGCAAATAAATATCACGCCGTGTAGGGTCACCGAACGCTGATGAGATCGCCGTAACTGCCGAAGCGAATTCAGTCGGACTCAAATTTTGTGTTGTATCTAGGCGTTTCGCCATACCCCCTCCAATGATCAAATAGAGAATAGATTTCACGTATGGGCTTTGTTGTATTCTAGTGGCTATTATCCTCCATAAGTTCTACCGAAGAGTCCTAGTCTGTATAGAAAGAGTTGAAAGAGAGCAAAACAGGGTCATTATGAGCATAGACAATGAGCAAGTACTTCAGGTCCTACACCCCGTACAAGACCCTGAGCTCCGAAGGAGCATCGTAGATCTAGGGATGGTCCGCGATGTGATAATAGATGGCCTCTCTATAGAGATCGAAATAGCACTCACGATCGCTGGGTGTCCAATGCGGGCAACAATTGAGAAGAGCGTCATGGATGCCGTCCATAGCCTTGAGGAAGACTTGGATTGCAGCATCGTCTTTAGTGTTATGACTGAAGAGGAACGTTCCCATGTGACCCAGATGGTTCATGGAAATCCAGCTGAAACTGCGGGTTCACAGCCGGCACATGGTCATGCAGAAGGCAGGTCTATCCCGTTTGCTCAACCTGACTCCACCACACGAGTTTTGCTGATTGCATCAGGTAAAGGAGGAGTCGGGAAATCTTCTGTAACGACCAATCTTGCGCTTGCACTTGCGCTGAAAGGTAAGCAAGTCGGAGTGGTTGACGCGGATGTATGGGGGTTTTCTATCCCAAGAATGCTTGGCATAGACCGGCCGCCAACAATAATTAATGAGTTACTGATACCTCCTGAACGACACGGGGTAAAGGCAATTTCGATGGGTTTTTTCGCCCAAGAAGATCAGCCGGTAATTTGGCGTGGACCGATGCTCCATAAGGCGCTTGAACAGTTCCTCACTGATGTTTATTGGGATAACCCCGACTATCTTCTAATTGACTTGCCCCCTGGGACGGGTGATATAGCGCTATCTCTGGCGCAATTCCTCCCACGGTCTGAGTTGTATGTTGTGACGACACCTCAAGCGGCAGCTCTGAAAGTTGCCCAAAGGGCGGCGTTTATGGCCGAAAACGTAAACTTGAGTGTTAAAGCCGTCATCGAAAACATGTCTTGGTTCATCGGAGACGATGAAAAGCAGTATTTCCTGTTTGGATCTGGTGGTGGGCAAGACCTAGCTGACCGGTTAAATGTCCCATTGATAGGCCAAATACCGTTCATCGTTGATTTGAGGGAAGGGTCCGATAACGGTAATCCATTAATGGCGTCGATGCCCACAAGTGAAGCGGGACAGGTATTTTCCAAGATGGCAGAGGTAATTGATGTACAGTTGGCGCCGACCCGAAAATACAACAAAGAACTTAAGTTCCTCAACTAGAGGTGGAAAGGAAATTCAATGATCATCCGTGTGGGAGTTGGAGACATAGCTAAAGAATTAGAGATCGAAATGCCACCCGAGACAAAGATCGATGAGATAAAGGGAAGAATCGAGAGTGCTCTGAGCGGAGAAATATCGGTACTTTGGATCACGGATAAGGACGGCCGTCAAGTCGGTGTTCCTGCAAGCCGGATCACATTTGTTGATATTGGGACTGAAGTCGTTCCAAAGATCGGATTCGGGGCATAGTCAAACTTCTTCGATTGGGTGAGCGGATCCTGACTTAGGAACTCCCCAGCACTGAATTGCTACGCGCCAGATGTGGTTCTTTGGCTGGAAAGTAGCCGCTGGCGTCGAATTTGACGACGTTCCTCTTCAGAGCGGCCACCCCACACCCCACTGTCCTGATTGGAAGCAATGGCGTATTCTAAGCACTCTTGTTGGGCGGAGCACCTTCGGCAAACCGTTTTCGCCAATGAGATTGCATCGAGTGCATTTCCAGTATTCCCAACTGGAAAGAAGAGTTCTGGACTAGTGTCCCGACACAATGCCGCCTGCCGCCAGTCATTCTTATCGTCAAACAATGTAACCGATTGAATTGCCACTGGCCCTCCGCAAAGCTCATAGCGATAGAAAGTATTTCGAGTTGTCTAGCGACAACCACTTCTTTGACGATACCGTTGTTAAAGCTGTGTGACAAGGGGCACATGTGGGTATTGTTTGATTAGTAAAGAAAAATCCGACCAATTTTGGTCAAATCTCCATTTCAGGTCGATTAATGACACAAATTTTCGCCCACCGCGGCGCTTCAAGAACTTTTCCAGAAAACACTCTTGATGCATTCGAATATGCTGAAACGCTTGGTGCTGGGTGGATAGAACTTGATGTTTGGCTATCGGAAGACGGGGTTCTAACAGTTCATCATGACGAAAAACTCAAATCAGGGGAAAGCATTACTGAAAACCCTTTCCAAAGCTTTCCAGATAGTATTCCAAGTCTTCAGGACGTGCTGAATTCCACGACGACACTGGGCATAAACGTGGAAGTGAAGACTCCGGATAGTCACACGTTGGACAGCCAGACGCGGATGTTGATTGATGTGCTGTCTCGGATGCTTCAAGAGATTGGAAGCTCCAGAGACTTCCTGATTTCCTCCTTCAATTATAAGGCCTTGTCATATTTCCGGGAACAAACCCCTGACACACCTATCGGCTTTCTTATATGGGAATTTGATGGGGATTTAGATTCGTTAATTACGAAGATCATCAACTCAAATTTCCAAGCCATTCATCCCGCTAATACGCTCGTAACCAAAAGTTTCGTAACAGCATGCAGCGATAAGAACGTAAATGTCAATGTATGGACGGTAAATGAAGAAGATCGCATCAGGGAGCTTGTGGATTTCGGCGTAGATGGTGTTATAACTGATATTCCAGATATAGCTTTGGCACTTGTAGAAGGCCAGAGTAGCTAATTACTCGCCAATGGCAATGTAGGCATTTCGAGATCGTAGAGCCAACGATTGAAAAAATCCTCAAGATCCTCGCCGCTAACGCCCTCAACTGTTTCTATAAAATCACTTGTTGTAACGTTCTTTCCTCCGAAATCTTCAACGTATTTGCGAAGTGAAGCAAAGAATACTTCATCCCCTATCTCTATTCGAAGAGCATGGAGCGTTAGAGCCCCGCGGAAATAGACCGATGCGGAGAAAAGATCTTCAGGGCCAGGGTCACCCGGCGGAACCTTGTTAAGGAGTTGTTCTTCGTCTTCGAAAGCACTAACCACATTACGCATGGCATAGTAAATGTCATAGTCCGGATTAACCGCCTCTTCGTAGAGGAATTGACTGTAGGTAGCGAACCCTTCGTTGAGCCAAATTTCGCTCCAATTGTCTAGAGTGATGTGGTTTCCGAACCACTGGTGTGCCAGTTCATGTACATGGACGCCCGGTTGCTGGAATGCGTCATATCCGAATATCGAGAGGGTTTGAGTTTCAAGAGCTAAACCGAGGTCCTCGTTTATGACAAGGTACCCATAGGTATCAAATGGGTAAGGGCCGAAGAGGTCTGTGAAAACTTCGAACATGGACCTGTAGTCAAATCCAAAAAAATCAACTTCAAAAATGTCCACCGGAAGTGGGGGAGATTGTGCCCAGTGCCGTAACTGTACGTCGCCCAAGTTCGCCTCTTCGAATTCGACGAATGATCCGAATGCCAAAGTCGTTAGGTAGGGGGCCCGCGGGTATTTTGTTTCGTAGATCCAAGTGGTCATTCCGTTTTCCGCTTTCCTCTTATCGATTAGAAAGCCATTTGTTACAAATTCCCAATCGGGATTATTCCAGAGCTGAGAAGGGTCCATCTTGACGCTCATCTCTATTCGGAATTGAGCGCGGTCACTGGGGTGGTCATTCACTGGGTGCCAGGCCATGCTGCTAGAAGGTTCTCCATATACGTATGTCCCGCAAGACGAGCACGAAAAGTCTTCTGCGGTATCGCTGAGTTGATTGAACCACCCTCCATCAAAGGGGGCATTCTCCAAAAGGCTCATTCCGGGTTCTCCGTTGTAAGTAAATCGCGCCTGAAATTCGGAGCCAGCGGGGAGATTGCTTACTGGCTTGACAATAATTTCGCTGCTTTCTCTGGTGAAATCTGCCGCATCTCCATTCACTGTCACGCTACTAACATGCATGTTTGGGTTCAGGTCCACGTTGAAACTAGAAAGATTGTCGGTTGTCTCTGCTTCAATTGTTGTCGACCCGCGCAAAGTAAGAGATGAAGGGGTCCAAGTGACTTGAATAAGGTAGCGCGTTACGTCGTATCCTCCGTTGCCAAGGTTTGGAAAATACGGATCCCCGACACCCTTGGATCCTGCAAGGAAGATAGAAGAAGCGTCAGTAGGTTCCGGAGTCAACGCCGCTGGATCCTCCTCTAGTTGTTCTGAAGGTGGGCTGTAAGGTGTTGTTTGAGTCTCATCCGGAGAAGTTCTTGTCTCTTCGCCGCATCCAAGGACAAGGAGTGAGGATAGAAGCCCACCGACGATGGGTGTCAAATACTTGCCAGTGGACATTAGCTGTCGGTTGTGGATGGAAGTCCCACTAGCCTGGGGTTTGGGACTACCAAACTCAGAATATTTGGGACATGTTCAAAATGGAGTCTTGTCGCTTCTCCAAGATAATCTCCATCAAGTTGGTATGGGAATGGCCTGTGCCCTTCAACGTAGAATTCTTCGACGTCCGCCTTGTAGTTGACAAAAGAACTCTTATGGAAAGCAGTGGAGCCCCGAAGAGCGCTTGAAACCAGTGAAAGCATGTGTGGTAAACGCAGGCTGTTTATGCTTATCATTACGAGGCCTCGGTCGAGGGTCGCTTCAGGTGTCAGGCTCAATGGCCTACTTCCTAAGTATGTGTATGGGTTTGTATTAAGGCAGATACCAAATTTTGAATTTGGGATTTTAGTTCCGTCAGCATGTGTAATACGAAAGGCAGGTTTCCTCTTGTCGTAGTGGCGGAGCCAGGTCTCGATGGCGGCGTACACAAATAGTGCATGGCTTGCGTAACGCTTCAACCTGCCTCGTTTTTCTACTTCGGCTACTACAGCAGCATCAAATCCGAGACCCGCATGGAATAGGAAATAACGTCCATTTACAGATCCCAGACCTATCCTTCTTGCTCCACCGTTTTCAATAGTTTCAAGTAGTATCCCTGTTGCTTCGACAGGGTCATCTGGTAACCCAAGTGTCCGCGCAAACACATTTGTTGAACCACCAGGGAGCACAGCAAGTGCCGTCGTTGAGCCTGCCACACCATTCGCCGCTTCGTTTGAAGTTCCATCTCCCCCTAAGACGACGACAAGGTCGTACTCATTCTGTGCAGCTTCCCGCGCAAGCCTAGTCGCATGGTCTCGGCGAATCGTTTCACCAAGAGTGACCTGATGGTCCGCTGACAGGGCTTTCTGTATTACAACCTGCGTACGCGGTGTCACCGAGGAGGCTGCGGGGTTCACAAGGAACATGATCTTCACAACTCTCAGTGTACGAAATTTTGTTTCGACTGTGACCTCGATTTGCTCTGTTGGTTGTGGAATCATGCAAAACCTGCAGTATGGTCGATGTTTGGAGCGGTCATTTAGGGCTCCAAACCGTATTCCTTATATAACGAGACAAAGAAAAGAAATTATGAAGGTAGCCGTCTGCGTAAAACAGATTCCGGATCCTGCAGATCCCGGGGAACTTGATTTAGAGGCCAAAACTCTAAAACGTGATGTGAAACTAATCCTCGATGAATCCGATTCCTATGGTGTCGAAATGGCACTTCAACTTGTTGGGGAAGATGGGGAGGTAGTTCTGATCTCCATGGTGCCCAACAATGAGAGGAATGGGCTGAATAATGCTCTAGCAATGGGTGCCGATAGTGCTGTTCTTGTGAGTGATGAAGCGTTGGCTGGTAGTGACGCGCTGGGAACGGCAAAAGTGCTCGCTGCTGCGATTCGTCGAGTAGAACCGGATCTCGTGCTTACAGCTACTGAATCATCCGATGGCTATACGGGTACCGTTCCTGAGCAGATTGCAGAACTTTTGGAGCTTCCTTCAGTGACCTTTGCCAAGGAAGTCAGCATTAGCAATGGAAACGTATCAGTGAAAAGGCAAACGGAGGAGGGTTACGATGAGGTCTCCTGCCCGTTACCGGCGCTGGTATCTGTCACCGCAGGTGTTGTGGAACCCCGGTACCCATCCTTTAAAGGTATTATGGCGGCCAAGTCGAAACCAGTTGAAGAACTGACAATCAGCGATTTAGGGATTGAAAGTTCGCGCGTGGGCTGGTCCGGAGGCGGGCAGGAAATCGTTTCTATCGAGCCGGCGCCTAAACGTGAAGCTGGGGAAGTGATCGAAGATGAGGGTGAAGGCCATGAACGTATCCTCGCATTTCTTGAAGAGCTGAAGGTCATTTAGGGGGTTGTGATGGGAACGATTTGGGTACATGCTGAAACAAAAGACGGACAAGTCTCGACTATCACACTTGAACTACTTGCCAAAGCGAGAGATCTAGGTGATATTGTTGCAGTGCATGCTGGAAGTGACGCCGATGCAGCTGCCGCTGAACTTGGAGCGCATGGTGCGTCACGAGTTCTTACTACAGGTGATTTAGATGGAGGCTTGGTCGGCCCCGCATTGGCATCCGCCCTATCTGAGATTGTCGCATCGGAATCTCCTCAGGCGATATTGCTTGGGACCACATATGGAGGAAGAGATGTCGCTGGCCGACTTTCAGTCAAATTGGATGCACCGGTGATTACGAATATTGTCGATTTAGTAGACAATGACGGGTTAACTGGTGTTGAACCAGTTTTTGGTGGAACAACGAATGTCCAGACACGGTTCACTGGTGAAAAGCCCGGAATCTTTCTTGTTCGTCCCAAGTCATTTGTTGCTGAATCAATTGAAGGTAGTCCAGCTGAGGTGGAAGTGGTTACTGTCCCTGACCTCGGGAATACCGGAACAGCTAAAGTTAATAGCCAATTCGTTGAAGAGTCTGATGGGCCAAAACTAGATGAAGCTGCTGTTGTCGTCTCAGGTGACCAAGATTG